>CAYGVV010000017.1:0-13999 GCA_964353395.1 uncultured Candidatus Bathyarchaeia archaeon
ACTTCGGGCAATGGACCCCTCCCGCGTTGCCATGATTGATTTCGAATGGCCCAAAACAATCTTCGAAGAATATGTATGCAACGAACCCGCGAAAATGTGCATAAACATAAGCGAACTGCTCAAACTCCTGAAGCGCGCGCAAAAGGACGAGGCAGTGGAGCTGTCGCTTGATGATAAGACTGGGCGTTTGCAGGTTAAAATAACCGGAAAGTACAACAGAAACTTCACCATGCCCACGCTTGAAGCCTCGGAGGAAGAAGTGCCAACGCCAAAGATAACCTTCAATGTGAAAGCCAAGACCACCACGCAGGGTTTGAGCCAAGCAATAGAGGACGCGCAACTTGTAAGCGACCACGTGAAAATAGAAGCTGACTCTGAGAAACTGATTCTGAACGCTTCAGGGGACTTGATGGGTGCTACGATAACTCTGCAGAAAGGAAGTGACGCCCTGCTGGATTTAGAGGCAAAAGAAGCCTCAAAGGCAACGTTCAGCTTAAGCTACTTGTCTGAAATAATAAAAGCCGCGGCTGCCACATCTGACATTGCCACGCTCGAGTTTTCAACCGACATGCCTGTGAGGATTGACTTCCAGCAGACGAAAGAGGGAAAACTGACTTTCTTCCTGGCGCCGAGAATCGAAACCGAATAACGAGAAACAAGGTATGCAACTGGAACCGGCGAAATTCACACCAAACGATTTGGCAAAATACCCTTTCCTGAAAGAAACTGCCGCCTACATGAAAAAGCTAGGCTTGAAGATTGAAGAACTAGCTAATCCCGAGATGGAGCGAATCCTCAACCGCGCCGAAGAGAGGGTTCACCACTCGGTTTTATCTGTTTCTGTGGGCACAAGATGCGAGAATGACGTGGAAATTCCCTCTTTTCCCGTTGCTATCATGTTGGCGATAGCCACCAAAAACAGTTTCATCAAAAAAAGGTACGCGTTGGCGGAAGCAAAGCAGGCTTTTAGCGATATGCAATTGGAACCGCGCGAGAGACTGATGGCGATTGCCCGAAACTTTGACTGGAACATAGCACTAAACAGAGACTCTGGGATTCCTTTAGATTACTTCTCAATAAGTTTTGCCGATTACTTGAGAAACGTCACTCACTTGAGGGACGAAAAATGGAAACTTGTAAATCGCCTTTTGGCAAATGGCAAAGTTTACCTGAACCAGCATGACACAGCGAGACTGTTACAAGAAGAAGTCCAGAGACGCATAGAAAAAAGGTTAGAAGCAACGGAAGTTCCGTCGTTTCCGCAGAAAATAACTGAAATCGCAGAAAGAATAACTGGATTAGCCAAGGAAAAAATCGGTGAATCCGAAATGGAAGGCTTCCCCAAGGTTGTGGCGCAGTCCGCTTTCCCACCTTGTATTGTCGCCCTTTATGAAGCTGCATCGAATGGTCGTCACCTCTCACATGTGGGCAGGTTCACCTTGACCTCTTTTCTCGTCACTGTCGGTATGCCTCCGGAGAAGGTGGCTGAGGTTTTCAAGAGTTTTCCCGACTACAACGAGCGACTAACGCGTTATCAAGTTGAGCACATTGCGGGGGAAAGAGGTTCTGGAACGCGTTATACCCCGCCGAAATGTGAAACCCTGCAGACCCATGGCGTTTGCATAGGCGGGGACGATTTGTGTCGGCGAATCCGTCATCCTTTAGCTTACTATTTAAGGAAACAGAAAATGACATCTGTCAAAGTTACTTGAGTGGGACGGCAATTTGGTTTTTTTGCTTAAACTTTATCAGTATTAATAGTTCATTAAGAATGATAGTGAGCAAAGGGCTTCGGTGTTCCGTTGATGGGCAACTTAGATGTCAACTCACAAGTGGGCGTCATTCTTCCCACATACTGCGAAGCGCAGAACATCGAAAAACTCATTGCTGAAATCGAAAACCTTCCATTAGACACTTCCATACTGGTCATAGATGACTCCAGTCCTGACGGAACAGCAGACATAGTTAGGAAACTGCAAGAAAAATATTCCAACATTCTCCTTCTCGTTAGGTCCCAAAAAGGCGGGTTGGGAACCGCCATAACAGATGGCTTCAAAATCTTTTTGTCGCTGAAAAACGTTCCAAAATTTGTCGTTACCATGGATGCTGATTACTCGCACAATCCAAAGGACATGCTGCGGCTGGTGTCAAACATGCGAAACGGATGCGACTTAGTCGTCGGCAGCAGGTATTGCAGAGGTGGCAGAATAGAAGGGTGGCCTTACGCAAGAAAAATAGTAAGTAAAAGCGCCAACGCCATAGCTAGATCCGTATTAAACTTGCAACTTTATGATTGCACAAGCGGCTTCCGATGCTACTCCATAAGCTTCCTGAGAGAGACTATAAACTATCTGCACAGTCACACTTATGAGATTCAAATTGAAACCATCAAGCAAGCCCACCTGAAAGGATTTACGGCTGCAGAAATTCCCATACTGTTTGTTAATAGAAAACGCGGGAAATCAAAACTCAGCGCAGTGGAAATTAAGAGTTATGTGTCTTACATTTTCAAAACAGTGACGCCTAAACGAAACCGTTGAGGGCCATTTTGAAAACTGTTTAGTAGCGGGATACTTTTTGCAGACTGGCGTTCGGCGATAAAGTGATACCTTTAAGAATCCTGCAGAATCAAATAATGCAACCATGCTCATGCTTTCAAACACTGGCACGTGCAGCATCTTCATGCATCGAGGAAGGTTCAGATGAAACGGTCAGCAACGGGCAAGCTTTTTCTTTACGGCACTTTGCTGCTGTTCGCTCTCAGTGTAGTCCTCTCTGTCTTAAGCTTTTTACCTGTTGCTGGTGCAGATAAGCAGACCAGAATAATTGTCGATGCCTCCTTCAGATTAACCCCGCAGGAGACTTATCGGCAGGGTCTAGGCTCATTTCACGGCGATGAGAACCTTTCTGTCACAATTAGCGGAACAGGAAACAATCCAATCAACTTTACTCTGTTGACTTACGGTGGATTACGCTACTCTAACGTGACAACCCAAGACATCAACTATTCCTTTTCCGCGGGCGCTGACTACTACGAAGCCGTCTTCCTAGCAAACTCCACCACAGACAGCGAGGTTCATTTTCAGGTGTCCGTTCAGAAACAGGGCGTCGTTTACCCGTTTTCGTGGCTTGCAACTCCTGCCAAGGCACTGTTTTTCTTCAGCTGGAGCTCTGCAATCCTGTTGCTGCTGCTGTCAAAATCGGGAGTTAAAGAATTTTCCACATCACCCGAAAAAAAGCTTGGCGCGCCGCTTTTGAGCCAAAAGAGTCATCGGATACTGCAAATTGTTCTTCTGTTATCCTTGGTGTTTTGGCTTTTGCTTTTGGTGGCGAATACTTACCCGTTGGCGACGTTTGAAAACTGGTATACTGACAGTGCTAGGCATCCGTACTCGGCAAACTTGTTCACGAAAGTGGGTTTCTCCATTTTTGACACGCCACTGGGAAAACTCTCCAGTAGTGATGGCTCATTTTATAAGTTTGTGACGTGGCCTGAGATGCCTCACCTTTACCCATTAGGCAGTGTCTTCTTGTTTCTTCCTTTCGGATGGCTGCTTGAGAACGGGGTCGCGCAGGTGCTTGTCTTCAAATTGGAGATTGCCCTTTTTCTCGTAGTTTCTCACCTTGGTCTGTATTACTTCCTTAAGCGTTTCTGGAAACAGGAGATGAGTTTTGTGTTGAAGGCTTTAGGAATATACATCCTCTACGTTGTCCTTGTTGTTTACTCAGCTGATGGGCAGTTTGACGCTGTTGCGTTCCTCTTCTCGATGATAGCCTTGGTTATGTTCCTTGAAGAGCGCTACGATTTTTTCCTCTTGTTTGTGGCTGTGGCTGTCACTTTCAAGTATCAAGCGGGCATATTCCTTCTTCCGCTTATAATGGTGAGTTTGTTGAGGATTTTCCAGCAGTCCAAGCCTTCCGTCATCCTCAAAAACAAAGCGGTGCTGGCTACGATTGCATTGGCTGCGGTTGACTTGTTCACTGCTTGCTTAAGCGCGCCCTTTTTGTTGAGCGCCAGACCAGAGTTTGTGATGAACGGCGTGAACGCCTTCAGTCCGCACGCGCAGATATCTTGGTCGCTGCAGTCTTTCGCGGTGTTGCTGACTCTGACCGTGACTCTGATTTCCGCGGTTTATCTGCTGAATAAGAGCCGTTTGATTTCGCTGTTCGCGGTTTTTTCTCTGCTGCCATGTTTCACTATGCCTTATTTTCAACCGTGGTATCTGCCCTTTTTCTTCGTTTATCCCTTGATTCCTCAGCAGAAACGCACGCTGGAAGTGACGATGGTCTGGCTGATTTTCATGATGATTGTGCTTTCTTTTGGCGGGTTATCGTATAATCCAGTGCAGATTCTGGATAACGTCAGAAAAATTCTGCACCTCTAACCTAAATAATCTTTCTTGGTTCAATGCCTTGGAAATGCCCAAAGAGCTTAATTGTTAAATCAGCGAAGTAACATTCACTCTTAAACAGTGATAGAGGAGGACTGCGGTGTCTTCTCGGGATTTCGTTTACGAAAAATTCACTGGCTTCTACAGTAGCCCATCCACCGTAATTCCTCTTCCAGTCTCGTTTGCTCAGAGAGAGTTTGCATTTCTCCTCTTCAAAGAAAAGGTCATGGTGCGCCACAAGAGTTTCGCTAACCCCAAAGCTCTTGGTTTGTTTCTTAAAGAGCGGATTCCCTCAGACGTTTATCACTCATGCGCCTACTACGAGTATCCTGAGGCTGAAATGGAGAAGAAAGGCTGGTCGGGCGCTGACTTGGTTTTCGATATAGACGCTGATCACATCCCCACAAGTTGCAACAAAATCCACGATGAGTGGACCTGCGGCAACAGCCAATGCGGCTTCAGCGGCAAAGGCATCACGCCTGACAACTGCCCCCTCTGTGGAAGCGTGAAGTTCGAAACGAAAACTTGGGCGTGTGACCTATGCATAGAATCAACCAAGGATGAAACTAGGAAACTGGTTGACATGTTGGAGAACGACTTCGGCTTCTCCGATCAAGAAATACGCCTGTTCTTTTCTGGGCACCGCGGATTCCACATCCACGTTGAAAACGAAGCAGTCAAAAGTCTGGATACGATGGCGCGCAAAGAAATAGTCGACTACGTCTCTGGGATAGGTTTAGCCTTGTTTGATAACAAGAACAAGAAGCAATCTGGGACCAAAGGAAAAACCTCGCAAGTTTTTAGACTGAACGATTATGGATGGAGTGGTCGCTTAAAGAAAGGGATGCGTAAATTCATCCAAACCGCAACCAAAGAAGACTTTAGGAAAATAGGCGTTAAGACTAATCTTGATGCAATTTTCAAAGATAAGGCGGCTGTTTTAAAACGATGTTTTGAAGAAAATTATTGGAGCAGCGTTAATGCAGTAGGTGTTGAAACTTGGATGCGCATAGCGGAGCACGTGAAGAATCAAGAAATTGCACATATTGACACGGTAGTCACCACTGACATTCACCGCCTGATTAGAGCGAACGGAACGTTGCACGGCAGGACTGGCTTGCTGAAGGTTGAGTTTCCCGTTTCCCAAATAGGTGATTTTGACCCGTTCAAGGAAGCAGTAGCTTTTAAAGAGGGCACCGCCAGAGTTTTGGTCTCGGACGCGCCAGAGTTCAGGTTAGGTGGAGAAACGTTTGGTCCTTACAAGAACCAGAAGATTGAGTTGCCCACAGCGGCGGCAGTGTTGCTTATTTGCAAGGGAAGAGCTGAGGTGCTGAAGTAAACATGTACGATGAACTGTACGCCGCGTGGCGAGTGGAAATCGAGAACGCTGAGCTTGGAAGCTTATCCTCCGACTTCTACGCGCGCGTTGCAGATTACCTGCGGAAGATCAAAGAAGAAAACAGAATGCTGGATAAGAAGACGGTGAAGGCAAGCCTGCTGGAGCGTGAGATGGCGAACGCCAAGCTTATGGTTCATGAACTGATTTGGGCTCGGTACAGGAAACTGGTCAGGAAAACAGTTGAGGGTCAAAAGGTGCCCCAGGAGTCACTCGCGGCTGAAGAGGCGAAACTGTGCAGTGGAATTGTGCCTTCAGCAGATGCGTTTAACCGATTCGCGAAGAACCTTCTGCAGGGTCAAGCCGCCAAAGTTGAAGTGGAAACGGTGGCTCACAAACGCGTCACACTGCGGTTTATCAAAGAGGTTCCGTCGATCATTGGCGCTGACATGAAAACTTACGGGCCGTTCATGGTCGAGGATGTGGCTTCGGTGCCTGTTGAGAACGCGAAGATTTTGGTTAAGCAGCGTTTAGCTGAGCCTGTTGAGGTTTCGTAGGTTAAGCGTGTCCCGTTTCTTGAAGAGTGTTGCCAGGTGGCTTTTTGACGCGCCTGTTTTTGATGTGGCGCCACAGCGTTTGGCTTCCCATAATAATCAATGGGTATGAAACTATCCATGCGACAGCGTAGAGTGGACCGTAGTAGAAGTGGAACAGTTGCACTTCGGATGAAGTTTCGCCGTAGTTCATGCCAAGGATGAAAATGTTCACTATTCTCAGGGCGTTGATGACGTAGGTGACGGCTACGCCGACCGCGAAGTAGCCGATTTTGGCTTTCCAAGAGAGGGGCATGCGCTTCAGGAACAGCAGAATGACCACGGTGAAGATGAGGAAGCTTTCGATGCCCGCGCAGGGCCACGCTATAGCGAAATGGGCTGAAATGGCAGGGTTACTTGGGTCCGTTGCTGTTAGGAAGGGCATGTTGCCGCCTTCTATGCTGTTTTGGCCGTAGCTTATGCTCGTAGTATATCCCATCAGGTTGAGGATGGCTGCCGCCAAAGCGGTTGTTGTTGGGACGAGAATCTGGAACGGCGTGAACTGACCGTATGGAAAGACGTTGTCAATGGTGTACAGGACTCCGACTATGGCCAGGAAGAAGGCGGGAACGGAGAAGTCCTTCAAGCCCTTGAATCCCCACTGCAGGAACACTATGAGGCAGAACAGAACGGTGAAGACAAGATACTCCGTGGACAGGGGCATGGACATCTCCCACGGCAGTGCTGCTTGAGCTGATAGCCCCTGAGTTATATGGTTCTGTATCGCCCAGTTCGTGATGGCTGAGTTTAATCCCCAGGAGAAAGACGCGGCAACGTAGATTGTGGGGAGCAACAATGCTGCGATGAAGGCGAAAGTGCGTGCTGAAACCAGCTTCTTAAGCTTGGTTGTCTGGAAGTTTTCCCAGCCCAAAATCAGCTCCAAACCCACTAGCCATATGAAGAATAGCTGGAAGGTTCTGCCCTTCCACATCAACTCAAACGACGCAGCATCCCAAAAATACAGCCACACAAACGGAACAGCAAACGCAATTAACGGCAAGACTTTCATTAGCAAACTCGAGTGTTCCTTGATGACCTGCAGAATGTTTCGCATCAGAGCAACGTACCCTTAGTGATGACAGTATAACGGCGGGCATCTGTCTAAAAAAGAATGTGCAATTTGCAGCGGAAGTGTTCCGTGGGAGCTTACTTTCAGGAAAAATTCTTAATACTGGAAAACGGCTTAAAGTGCCATTAATTTGCTTTGAAAGCGAAAAAAGTATAAGAGGAACGTATGTTTTCTTAATGGCGCTGGTAGTGACAAAAGTGAACGTTCCCAAAGAAGTAACCACGTACTGCCCAAAATGTAAAGTTCATCAAGCTCACGCAGTCTCCTTGTACAAGGCTGGAAAGCGAAGAGCCATGGCAAAAGGCGAACGCCACCACAAACGAGAAAAAGAAGGTTACGGCGGACAAAAATACCCTCTTCAGAAGGAATTCGCCAAAACCACCAAAAAACAAACCTTACGCCTCAAGTGCAAGGTCTGCGGTTACATGAGACACAAAGATGGCATACGCCTAAGAAAACTAGTAATAGGAACATCATCATCGTAGGAGGAAAAGTTATGAGCGAATGGAACAAACTCATCCCCAAACCAAGCAGCACATTCCTGCGCGTTAAATGCCCCAAATGCGGAAACGAACAACTCGTCTTCAGCAACGCCGTCAACATAGTAACCTGCAACGTCTGCAGCAACGTGCTGGCGGAGCCTTCCGGCGGAAAAGCCCGCATCAAAGGCGACGTACAAGCAGTCCTTGAGTAGTGAGATGAATTCTAAAGATGGCTGAGAGAAAGCCTGAGTGGCCAGAAGTCGGAGATCTCGTAATTGCCACGATAGAAACCGTCACCGACTACGGAGCCTACGCGAAACTCGACGAATACAACAAACGCGGGCTACTCCACGTCAGCGAAATCAGCTCCTCTTGGATAAGAAACATCCGCGATTTCGTCCGGGAAAACCAGAAAATGGTGCTGAAAGTTCTCCGCGTAGACGTAGAAAAAGGACACATAGACTTATCTCTCAGGCGGGTTACGAAAAGGGAAAGGATTGAAAAAATAAAATCTTGGAAAAAAGACCGCAAAGCCGAAGCCCTGCTGAGGGATGTTGCGGAAAAAGTCGGTTTACCCGTGGAAGAAGTCTACCAGAAAGCTGGCGTATTCATTGAAGAAAAATACGGCTTATATGAAGGCTTCGAAAAAGTAGCCAAAGATGGCCTTGAGGCTTTGACTAAACTTGGTGTGCCAGAAGACATCGCTAAAGCTTTTGCGCAGGTCTCAGAAGAGCGCATCCACGTCAAACTCGTAAAGGTCAAAGGCATCATTGAGCTTCGCTGCATGAAACCTAACGGCGTTAAATGCATCCAAGATGCTTTCGCCAACGCGAAGAAGGCGGAGAAAACGAAGGATGCAGAGGTAAAATTTTTCATAATCGCCGCGCCAAGATACAGCGTGGAGGTTGCAGCTGAAAACTATAAGTGCGCGGAGGAAGTTCTTCAGAAAGTTAGCCAAAGCGTGGTAACAAACATAACTAAAGCAGGTGGGGAAGGCTCCTTTAGAAGGGAGAAATAGTGGTTTGGCTTCTGAGGCGCTGCCAAAAATGCGGGTCTTATACGCTGAAGAAAGATGTGTGTCCTCGCTGCGGCGGAACCGTGCACATTCCGCATCCTGCAAAGTTTTCCCCCGACGATAAATACTTGAAGTACCGAATAGCAGTCGAGAAGGAGCAAGACGCAAAGTGAAAGCTACTTACATTAAAGAACTCGCGCAAGTTGAAGCAAACAACCCCATCCTGATTGAAGGGCTTCCAGGTTTAGGGCTTGTGGGCAAAATAGCCATACGCTACTTGATTAAGCAGTTGAAGGCGCAGAAATTCGCTTACTTGTATTCTCCGCACTTTCCCTACTTCGTGCTGGTTAACAAAAAAGGCAACGTCCGCCTTTTGCGCGGTGCGTTCTATTTTGTGAAGAACACGGCTGGACCCAGCGACCTCATCCTGTTCACAGGCGACACCCAATCACAAACCATTGAGGGGCAATACGAAATCGCCGACCGCATGCTGGGCTTCGCCAAGAAACACAACGTGCAAACCATCGTTACCATCGGCGGCTACCGCATGGAAGCCAAAGAGAAACCCAAAGTCATCGTGGCAGGGACCAACCAGGAGATTCTGGGCAAAGCCATGCAAGCAGGAGCCATCTTAAGCCCGTCTGGAAGCCCGATTGTGGGCACGGCTGGCTTGATCCTTGGGTTAGCGCGCTTCAAGAAAATCAGCGCTCTGTGCCTTTTAGGTGAAACCCGCGGTTACCTGCCTGACCCGCAGGCTGCCCGAAGCGTGTTGGAAGTGTTGAAAGCCATGTTCAACTTCAACGTGGACCTTGCAGGTTTAGATGAGGACGTTGCCAAAGCAGAGAAGATGGTGTCGCGCCTGCAGAAAATCGAGGAAAAACGTGTGTTGCAGGCTGAGGAAACGCGGAAAGAAGAAGACAAAAAAACAACATACATCTCCTAACCGTTGCTGTTTCAGTAGCAGATGCCATAAGAACCCTATGCTGTGCTTCTGGCTAGGGTTTGTGAAAGGCTTATTATTGCGCTTTGGGTATGTGTTTGTCAGGTATCTGCGTGACTGAAGTTAGCCTCGACAAAGTTTATGCAGAAGTGAAACGCATGCGGTTGGAGCTCAAGTCTATAGAGAAGACTTTGGACAGCCTTGTGGAGTCGTTGGTTCCTGAGGAGAAAGTCAGCCCTGAAGAAATGAAGGAGCTCAAAGCCCTGAAAGAGGAAGCTTTGCGGGGTGAGTGTGTTTCTTTGGAAGAAGTGATGAAGAAGCACGGGGCAAAAAAGCGTGCCTAAATACCGCCTGATTTTTCATCGAAAAGCTGAGAAGTCTTTAGACCGCTTAGATAAGAAAACGAAGCAAAGAGTCCTTGAAGACATTTTGTGCTTAACGAACTTCACAGGATTTAAGAGCCGCTTGGACATTGTCAAGATGAAAGGGCATGAAGACTTCTATCGGCTACGCTCAGGCAAGCTAAGAACAGAGTTCACTGTGGATAAACCGTCAGAAACGATTATTATCTTAAAAATTGAGCACAGAGAAAGAGTGTACGAGTAATGCCGAAACCAAAATACGGTCTAAAAGCCACCTATGACGGCGTGGGCGACACCCTGAGCATACTTCTGAGCAAGAAACAAGTAGCCTACGCAGAGGAACACGAAGGAGTCATAGTGAACTACAGCCGTGACGATAAACCAGTGGAAATCGAGATATTGAACGCCAGCAAATTCATGGGCGAACTCCTATCCACAGTGATTAAAGCAAAGAGCGGAGAAAAACAACTGCAAATAACCGCCTAAAATCTAAGGTACTTAATCTGTTACTCGGAGGACTCGCATCCCGTCTGCGAAGGTAGAGACCCTCAATTTCCATGCTGTCAGTGGCTGTTTTCCGTTTGAACTTTCTTCAAAATGTAATCACTCTTGTCGTAGGAGTTGGCGTGACCGTTTGGGCAAGTGGCAATGTTTCCAATGAATTGAGATGTAGCAAAAGAGCGAGGGTTTGTTCGGATACCAACGCCAAATTCAATGCCGCAGGTTCTGCACTTAGTGTATACGTCATGAGGTGAAGTATCCTTAGGTAGCTCTTCTTCAGGTATTTCTTTCATCTTACTTTCCAACTGAATTGTTTTCGAAAACGATTTCAGATACTCCTCCAAGGAACTATACCAAGACATCCCGCCTAAATAATGGCACAAGTCTTTCACGACTTTCAGAATATTGTAATCAGGGTTCACGACAACCAATTCCTCCAAGTCGTTATCCATTAGAGACTCAATGAGTAATCGTTTAGTTGAGAAGTCTGTTGGGGGAAATGAATATCCGATTACTACTAGTTTTTTGCATTTGGCCAGAGCTTCTTTGGCGTGCTTCCAGATTTCTTTGAATGGCCTCTCGTTATAGTATTCATCCTTGTAAAGAACTGGAGTTATTATTATTGGATCAATTAGCCAACCATCACAGTCTGGCGGTCGATTGAACCACCAAGTTCCTCTGTACAATATTACGAAGGATGCTCTTTCTCCAAGTTCGGGTAGTTTTTCTTCAGGAAAATTTGGGAAAGTTCTAATGGGTAGATACCGGAACCAGTTTAGTGAGCCGTGCAATTTGAGCAGCGGCTTTGAGTATAGCTTATTTTGTGGAACAGAATAAAACCTGCTTCCCTTGACGAACGCAGGTATGCCTGCTTGTTGCAATTCGAGTTCATCAAACTCGAAGCCATATCCCAAAGGTCTGTTCCAGTTGCAATGACTGTAAACCAATAATTCGTCGGAAAGTTCTTCCCTTTCAAATAGATTATGCCTCAGGTATTGACGAGGAACTGATATATTTACTCCAGAAGCATGCTCGATTATTGACTCAAGCAAGCAATCATAGTTAAAAGTGATTAGTGTGGGTTGTTCGTGCAAAACTATTTTTCCAAAATTTCGCATTATGTGGGAATCATCGGCGAAATGTTCAAAATCAGACAGAACTTCGGCAACAAATGCCTTCAACTGAAAGTGAACATTTACAAGTTTTCGAAATTCTTGGTCATCATTTTTCACTTGGGCTTCCCTGATTTGGCGCTCTAACAGTGAAAAACATAATTCCAAATCAAACGGTGATTCAGCAAGACTGTCTTTGTTTCTTTTGAAGTGCTTTTCTATGTATTCGTATACACCTTGAATTCGGTCAAAATAGTATTTTTCGCGAAACTTCCTTTTTCTTAATGCGACATTGAAGAAATTGACTAATAGTGGTGGCGAGTCCCCATCCCAGTCTTTTACCACTTGATTTATGCCCGCGCCAATAATGTAGACAACTTCCTTCATTTCTGACCCCATAGAATTATTACTCACAAATGCAATAAATGGCTACTGCTGAAGTGAGGGAATGTGGACACGCTATACCTAAAATGCAAAACTTGCGGTGCAGAATTTGCGTCTGGATTAATCATTGACAAGAAAAGCTTTGAAACAGTTGTTTTGGAAAACAACTACCATTTTTGCCCTAGAGGACACAAAAATCAGTACAACAAGAATAACTATTACTTCAAAGAATAAACTTCTTTGGCTTCTCGAGGTTCAGGGGGATTAATTCCACTGAATGCGAGAGCTAACCACAGTTGGTTCGTTGTATTCTAAACTCTGATTTGCTCCTCCTATCTTCATGCAAAGGGGCTGTAGTTTTTCGAGCAGCAACGCTCAACTCTAACGATGAAACTCCAGTTCACGGCAAGTTAGATTCTTTTTACACAAGGCATAGGAAAAACCGCAAATCAGTTTTGGTTTCTAGTCAACTAAGTAGCAGCGAACGCATTTCTGATTATTTCGACTGTTTTTTCTGCTGCGTGTCCATCTCCGAAAGGTGACTCTTCAGGCAATTCTTTCTTTCTGGTCAAAGTTGCTTTTATGGCGTTTAGTATGTTGGTTTTTTCTGTTCCGACTACTTTGGCGAATCCTGCTTCAACCGCTTCCTGTCTTTCCGTGGAAAGCCGAATCACCAAAACAGGTTTCCGAATCACAGGTGCAGTAGCTTCCTCCTGAATTCCGCCAGAATCCGTCACAATCAACTCGCACTTCTTCATCAGCACCAAGAAGTCCAGGTAGCCAACTGGCGGAAGAATCTGGATGTTCCGCTGTTTCCTAACTTGGGCAAGAAGCTTGTTCTGGCTTAGCCGTTTTTTGGTTCGCGGATGCATAGGGTAAACCACTGGCAAAGGCGACTCCGCAAAGGCTCCGATGAAGTTCTTGAGAACTGCTATGTCGTCCACGTTTTCTGCCCTGTGCGCTGTGGCTAAAACGAATTTTTCAAACTTTATCTTCTCCAGTATCCGAGATTTCTTCTCCGCCAACGGCAAATGCTGATTCACAGCGTCAATAACAGTGTTGCCAGTAACGAAAATCTTGCCCCCCACATTCTCCCGCAGCAAATTCGCCTTCGCACGTTCAGTGGGAGCAAACAGAAACGCAGAAATATGGTCCGCCAAACGCCTGTTATGCTCCTCAGGCATCCGCAAATCAAAACTCCGCAGCCCAGCCTCCACATGCCCCACAGGAACCCCACGCTTATTCGCCGCCAACGCAGCAGCCAAAACAGTGTTCGTGTCACCCTCAACCAACACAATTGCGGGCTCAGTCTTCTTCAAAACCGCATCCATCTGCACCATAATCCGCGCCATCTGAAAAGTCGGAAACGCCGCCCTAACCTTGAAAAAGTAATCAGGCGCAGGCAACTCAAGGTCCTCGATAAACTGCTGCGCCATATTATAGTCATAGTGCTGACCGCAATGAACAAACACCGCTGGAATCTGGCGTTTCCGCAGCGCACGCAGCACAGGAGCCATCTTTATAATCTCAGGTCGCGTCCCCGTAACCACAACCACAGGCTTCAACCGAGCACCTCTTTCCAGACTATACATGCTTTCTATATAAAAGGGGCTATAGCCTTTTCCAAGCAACAGAGGGGAACAGCTCACCGTTAAACCAAAACTCTCCGAAACAGACCTTTCCAAGCCTTTCTCCACCTTTCCAAACCTTTTCTACCCGTTTTAAACCGCGAGAAAAACCCAAAACACAAAGCAAACGCAAAAAGCAACCCAAAACACAAACCGTCAAAAGATAGGGGGGTATAGAAAAAAATT
>CAYGVV010000018.1:0-13875 GCA_964353395.1 uncultured Candidatus Bathyarchaeia archaeon
GTTCTGCCATAAGCCATCCAGCTGTGGCTAAAGACGGCCCAGAGACTCTGCGGATTAGATATGGGGTCAGTTACGGAAAGCTCATTGCCAGTTTGGACGTCGTAGGTGTGTATTTGCTGTTTTGCGTCGTCGTATCGGCTGTACATTCCATCATTTATGTTGAAGTGAAGTTCAACCCAACCGTTCATGTCTGCTCTGTTCTTAATCCACAGTGGCGAAATCGAGGTCGGGTAATTTCCATCAGCTTGCCTCTGTAACGTTGCTGGAAACGCTGCATCCGTGTAAGTAGGTGGATATGTCGACTGATCATTGGGGAACAACAATGCACCTGTAGATAGAAGTATTGCGTTGTCAGCGATGCTAATAGTCAGGATGCTCGGCATGCCAACTGCGTTTAAGTTAGGTACCGTGACGCTCCATTCTATGCCGAGACTCCAGTCACCAACTAACCCTATAGGAGGACTCCATGCATCTTCTCCACCACCACTAAAAATACTCGGCGGAGTAGATCTGAAGATGCATTTGGTTGAGTTCCACAGGGTCAGCTTGCCGCCTATTGGATCATATGTGTAGGATAGTATTTCGCCCTTTGGACCGAACACTGTTGTGCCCGGAGTAGCGTTTGCAATGGTCAAAATTTGTCTTCCTGTCCAAGCATCGTACATCTTCCACGTAGTGGGACCAGAGGGACCAACTATACCAGGAGTGGGAGCTTGCCATAGGTATGGTAGAACTCCGTGTTCATTAGGGGTATCTATGGACAATGTTTGAGCGAAATCAATGGTGATGTCAGAAAGGTACCAGATCTCTTCTCCTGTGTAAAGGTCTAAGCAGCGAGATCCGAAGTTATTAGCAGGTGTACTCATGGAGCTTCCAGCAGTTGGGCCGTGGTCAACGTAGATAATTCTTCCGTTAAGTATTATTGGCATGTAAAATTGCTCATAGACTAGACCTGTGTAGTAGCTTTTGTCACCAAACTGCTGAGAGACAAGACCTCCATAGGTTATGGGCTGCGTCCAGAGAACGTGCGCACTGTTCGCTGCTACAGTGTAAGGCGAGAAAGCGCCTTGACCATTGAAAGATCGAGTTGGTACGTCGTAGCCTGGCATCAGCCAGTTATCCATATTTTGGGTCCAACCTTTGTTCTCGCTGTTTACCGGTGTTGTCCAATAGTCAGTCGGGAATGGGGCACTCTGTATTTGTTCTACGGGGTTTTGCTGTACGACGAGTGGCACGTTTTCACTTGTGGACGGTTTGTACCAGCGGTTAGTGTTTTGAAGGACTGGCCCAAACATGGTCATGGTGCCTGCAGTGCTGTTTGCCCATTGTCCCGGAAAGGTTACTTGGAAATAATAAGTTCCGACCTGGGTTGGTGTGTATGTGAACCATCCTGCGCTGGTTGAATCGGCTGAAAGAGGTCCCTTGGTTTCGGTGGTTCCGTCAGGTTTTGTGATTGTTACCATAAAGCCTGTGAAAAAGTCTGACCTGATCAATGCAACGGGATTGACCTTATCGACGAGAAAAGTAACAATAGCCTGCTGGTTGACGCCTATTGAACTAGGGGCCGGAGAGACGAAGGTGAAAGTATCGATGTTCGTAGTTATGTCAGCGTTGGCGAAGCTTATTGTAGGAATTATCACAGAAAGAGTTAATATTATTGCTATCAAAATTGTTTTTGCAGCAATCTTTTTTTCTAGTTTCAATTTGTATTTCATCCTCCAAAGTTCTTCCTGTTCAGCTGTCTGTAGTGTTTCAATATATAACACTTTGGACAAGCCTAAAGCTCCGATAATTAAGAGCCTATGAAAAAAAGGTAAGTACATATGTGAAGCCCTGTAATTTTACCTTTCCTTTCTCAAGCCTTCTCCCTAGTTTCGCCTATCTTTGCCTCTAAGTTTGTCCGGGCAAAATTCAAACCATTACAAATCTTTGTTGCATCTTCATCGTATGCTTTTTTATGGGTTGTTTTTCGCGGGAATGCTTCTTCAATCTGTCTTTATTCACGCACAGTTTGGGACTTATTTGTCCTGAAGAATTCCGTAAGAACGCTGTTAAATTCGGCTGGGAACTTGGGGAAGACTCCAAACTGAGCAATGTTGTTGGAAGAAACTAAGTGAAAAGGGTTTGCTGGGGCCCTGGCGGGCGAAAAAGATTTTCGGAGAGAGAATGAAAATCCTTTAGCTACTACCACTTGTTGAGTTTAACCGCCAGAGCCCTCTCAGCCCGTTTCTCTCCATTGCTTTCCTATGTGACTAAAAAAGGGGAAAGATTGTTTGTTTTTTGCGGGTTTATTTTCGTTTTCGTAGGATGACTGCTACTGCTGCGACTGCGATTATGATGACTGCTGCTGCGATGGCTATGTACAGTTCGGTTGTTGGGAAGCCTTTCGGTTCAGGCACTGGCGAAGGCGTAACAGCTGGAGTCGGGGTCGGTGCCGCTGTAGGCGTAGCGGTCGGTGCCGCGGTTGGAGCTGCGGTTGCGACAGGCGCTGCTGATGCTGGACCAACTGTCATGTACGTTGTGGCGTATGAGCTACCGTAAGATTCAGTTCCCGCGAAAGTCGCCATGATCTGGTACTTGCCTTGAAGTGTTGGAGTCCACGAGATACCGTAGCTTCCACCAATGTCGCTGGTGACTGTGCCGATAGTCTGCGAGTTGCCATTCGGATCCACCGCTGTCAACATCACTTCAACACCCTTCGCGTTGATCGGCATAGGCTTCTGCATGTGCAAGTACTCCATCCAAGAACTCATGTCTACGTCAGAAATAGCTGGCGTTCCTTTCTGTCCTGGAGACTGATCCGTGACTGAGCCAGTTATTGTTACTCCAGTTCCCAAGGGCACTGCGATCAGTGGCAATTCAACGGTTGTGGCGCTGGGTCCCTTGCCAAAAGTGTATACCTGTCCGTCCAAAGAATTGAGTGCTGTTAGGATGCCGTCTGAAAAAGCACCATGGCGTATCCATCCAGATATGTTCCACAAGCCCGTTCCTGTGTCTGCGTCGACAACCCAAAGCTTGCCTCCTCTCCACACAACTGAGTCTGGAGAGTGATCATCGTTGGTCATGTATATTTTATGGTCGACGATGTTGAAACCGGTGTAACTGGGCCAAGTGCCGTAGGGAGTTTCGTAGCCTGCGCTTCCCAAGTAGTAATCCCAAATGAGGCTGCCGTCTGTAAGGTCAAAAGCGCGCAGTTGCAGACTTAAAAACTTACATTTGGACAGACATAAAAAACATTCAAGAAAATCTGGCAATAGACCCCTGTCAGAAAGCAACAGACACAATTGATGAAACAGAGTCTCTGGCAACAAGCAGCATCCAGACAACGGCAAACAAAATTGATGAAACAGATATGCAGATAGTTGAAAAATTAGCCAGAAATGGCCGTGCATCTTTCAGAAAAATCTCTGAGGAAATAGGAACCACAACCGATACGGTAATAAAAAGATACCAAAAACTCAAAGAAAACGGCATAATAAAAGTAATAATTCAAATCGATCCGATAAGAATAGGGTATCAGGCCATTCTTGATCTTAGTATAGCGTTGTCTCAAAACAATTTATCTACGATTGTGAGGAGGCTTGCCAAAATACCAGACGTAGTGGTTATTATAAAAGCCAGCGGAGACTACGACGTGTATGCAATAACTTTGGTAAGAGATATCAAGCAGCTACTCGCAATTCACGATGAAATCGCAAGAATACCTGGCATCACAAGAGTAGAAACAGATATTGGGAGACCCCCCGGCATGTGGCCCACCCCTCGTCAATACATATCAACATTCAGCTAAAGGGAAACGGGATAGTTTTTATGGCAACGTACAACGCGGTGTTAGGAGCTTCAGTTGGCGGTGGTGGCCGCGATAAAAAGACAACTAATAAAGGACGAGGTTGAATACCTATATTGGCATTATATCATCATTACGTCTTCGTTTTCATATGCTGGCTTTTCAGGTTCGATAATCAGCATCGTGTGCGCAGTATGCACGCCTTGCAGTCTCTTTATGTATCTAGTTATGGTTTCCAAGAGACTCTCAGTGGTGTCTCCACGAATTTTTGCAACAACGTCGTATACTCCGTGGACTCTGAAGACTTCTTCAACTTCAGGACATGCCTTCAACTCTTCCAAAACCTCTTCAGCCGCAAAGAAGTCAGTGTTTATGCAAACAAGAGCTTTTGGCACACGGTTGCCCCACAAACTATATTGTCATAACTAGTATTTCTCACTATTGGCAGAAGCGCATGGGAACTTAAAATCTTAAAAAGGAGAAGGCAACAGAAAATTTTGATGCAAAAATCGAGTTAGCAAAACTAGAGAATAGAATTTGAAAATATGCAAAAAACTACGGAAAGGTGCGCACTTAAGGTGGTGGCGGAGGTGGGGGTTCAGGAAGCTGTTTCCTTCTCCTTTTTGTTAGGAGGTATGCAGCCAGAAAGACTACAACAATGATTACCAAGAGCAGAACTCCCCAAACAGCCCAGTTGATTGGTGTTCCAGATGCAGAAGTTGGAGTTGGAGTAGGCCCGTTAGTTGGCAGCGTAGATGAAGGTAATGGAGTGGGTGTTCCAGTTATGGAAGACGGGTTAGGCGTTGGCTTCGGTGTCGGTGATGCACTAAGACTCCAGCTGAGAGTCAGCGTGGGCGAAACGTCCATCACTAAGGAAGGGGTTTCTTTAGAGTACATAAAGACGCTGTTTTGGGAATCAGGAGGTTCGTTCAACACTACTGTCACCGCATCGAGGTTGCTGTTTGAAGCGCTTCTAACGGCTTCAACCACGTTCCAACTGTACCACTCTGCGCTTGTGGTAACTGGTTCCGTGTCAATTGGGACAGTGTCGTAGCTTGGCATGTTAGAATAGGTTAACGTCGATTCAGTCCAAGAGTTGTCAGAGCAATAATAAGCACTAATGTTGGATCCTACACCTGCGGACCACACATACACCTGCATCGTGGCCTGAGTAAACTCAACTCCGTCTGGTATGTCAGAGAGGCTGAATTTCAGCCATATTATTTGATGATTAGAAGTGGGCGCGTCCCCCCATGACTCTACATCGAGGTATTTTTCTCCGCCCAAAACCGAATCTGGTTTGGTGGAATCCACATGTGTGTCATCTGTCGCCTTAACCGTATAACCTAGAGGAGTTAGCGCGTGCGTTAGTTCGGTTTTCACACAATTTGAAAATAGAATTATGACTATGGTTATGGCGAGAACGAGTTCTTTGCGCATGTCAAACCAACCCGAATTTGTTCTATTGTCGCTTTTCGGATATAAGATTTAGCGTGCAGTGGCGGTTTTTTGGTTTCTTGCAAATTGAGTCTTTTCAGCTGCGGTTTGCTGCGGAAAAGTGCGGGTTGTGCGTTTCTGCTGTTTTCTGATTCGTTTTAATCTGGTTAAGTTCTAGTAGTTTTTGATGTGCATTACGTTGAAGTGGTCTTTTGCTTTTTCGTACAGCCTGTTGTCTGCCGTAACAAATTGCGCTTTCAGTTTTTCTGCGAGACAAAGGTAAGATGCATCATAAACTGCTAAGTCTAACTTGCAGGCTATGCTTAACCCCTGAATTATCTGCATCCAATCCAGTTCAAGAAGAGTTATCTTCAAGTCGTTTAATGCTTTAAGGGCTTCTTGGGCGTCTTGTTCAGGGAATCTTCTAAATTTTATAGCTTTCCAAAGGGCATTGGCTACCTCTGCAGCTAAAATGGTGGGCGCGCATAGTTCGACTGTACCTGAAACGTGGTCGTGTCTTAGTTTGAAAGCGTTTTCTCGGTGCGGTTCGACAGGCAAGACCCATTTTGCAACAACGCTCGCGTCCACAACATACTGAGGCGTGCTTATCTACTCCCTACCCTCTCTAATCCAAGACAATACTTCTTCTTCAGAAACGGGTTTGGCGCGTATCCTGATTTCGTCAAGCTTGGCTGAAGCAGCTTTCATTTTCTGTTCGTCTATCTTCTTTTGAACGCATTCCCGGATGTATTCGCTCCAGTTAACTTTGACCTGTTTCATCTTCTTCTTCAGTTCATCCGGAATCTTTACCGTAATCACGTTTACTTGACCCATGTGGCATCTGTGTATATACACGCGGTAAATACATATAAGCATTACGAAAAACTATGAAAAGAGTAGACGGATAGCCAGAGTCGCCACTCACAAAACTTCAAACTTCGCGGTCAAATCGGGGAAATATTTTGCGTTTTCATAGATGCTATTCTAAACGTATTCGGAACCTTTCGGAAACCTTGTTTCTTTTTTGCTTTCTCTTGAGTATGAAACTCCCGTATTCAAAGCTCTATTTCCTGCATTACAGCCAAAAGATGACTTATCATTTTCCCTGGATACGTCTGGGAGAGGAGATATTGTCTCCTCTTTTTCTTTTGTTATTATAGGGTAGTTTCCTATCTTAATTCTATCAATAGTCTTCTTTCTGAGTTTTTTGGAACGCGTATGTGGTGGCAGTTGCCTTCTATTTGGTCTATATTCTGCATAACTCATAATCTAACGCACCTCCTTTTTGATTTCCTAAGTTTCTTTTTTTAAGAGATTTTAATTGGAGCAATACTTAGATTCGCAGTATTACGTTTTCGGCGTATTTCCGCATGGTTTCCGCGAATCCGCTGATGATTTCTGGCGCGTAAGGCTTCAACGATTCAAACCGCTTATCCATCGTGTCCTGCGGCATGAACTGTTGCAGTGCATGGGTCTTGGCGCCCTTCACCACTTCGCCAATGCAAGTTACGTCCTCAGAAGTGACGAGTTCTGGAACCAAGGTTGTTCTGAATTCGTAGGGCACTTTTCCAGTCTTCAAGATTTCAACCGTACGCATGAGCCCAGCAGTGTCCGTTGCGCCTAACCGCGCGTACTTGTCCAAGCAAGTCTTCACGTCCAAAGCCACGTAATCCACGCTGCCAAGGCACTCTTCAAGCACTTCAGGGTAAAACCCGTTCGTGTCCAGCTTCACCGCGAAACCGCGTTCCTTCAGCTTCGCCAGAAACCTCGGCAACTCCTTATGCATGCAGGGTTCCCCGCCAGTAACCACGACAGCGTCCACGTATTTCTTGCGTTTTTCAAGAATTTCCAGCGCTGCGCCCTCTTGGAGAAAGGGCGGTTGCGGATCCACGGCTATGCGCCAGTTGTGGCAGAAGCCGCAGCGCAGGTTGCAGCCAGGCGTGAACAGCACCGACGCTATCTTGTTTGGGTAGTCGATTAAGCTGATTTTCTGTAGGCCACTAAACTTCATTCAGCAATCACTTCAAGTAGCCACGGGCATCGTAGCCATAACCACTGAGCGGTCAAAGGTTCGGCGAATAGCAAATTCCGCCTGCTTCCCGTCGTTCCACTGGTCCACGGGTCTCAGGTAGCCGACAACGCGGCTGTAGACCTCGCAGTTTTCGCCGCACACTGGGCACTGCTTGTGCTCGCCGCTCGTGTAGCCGTGGTTGGGGCATATGCTGAACGTCGGCGTTAGCGTGAAGTAGGGCAGGTGCGAACTCCAAGAAACCTTCTTGATGAGTTCAGCCGCGGATTTCCATGAGTGTAATCGTTCGCCGAGGAAGATGTGGAAGACTGTGCCGCCCGTGTAGAGCGTCTGCAAGTTCTCCTGGTGCTCCAGCGCCTCGAACAGGTCGCCCTCGAAGTCTACGGGCAACTGCGAGCTGTTTGTGTAGAACGGTTCAGCGTGGTTAGCCACAACTTGCCGCTGGTTAGCTGCGATTATGTTCGGGTACTTCCGCTTGTCTATGCGCGCTAACCTGTAGGAGGTGCCTTCGGCAGGCGTCGCTTCCAAGTTGTAGATGTCGCCTGTTTCCTCCTGGAACGCCATCAGTTTGTTGCGCATGAAAGTGAGCGTTTTCACAGCGAATTCCATGCCCTCCCGAGAGGCAATGTTCTGACCGAGAAGGTTCACTATGGACTCGTTGATGCCCACTAAGCCTATGGTTGAAAAGTGGTTCTTCCAGTACTTGCCGTAGCCTTCCTTGACGTGGCGCAGGTAACGCCGCGAGTAGGGGTACAGGCCGTTTTCGGTGAAAGCCTCAAGTGCTTTACGTTTTATCTCCAAACTTGATTTGGCTACTTCCATGATGCTTTCTAAGCGCTGGAAGTATTCGTCCTCGTCTTTGGATAAGTAGCCGATTCTGGGCATGTTCAGGGTCACGACGCCTATGGAGCCAGTTAGCGGGTTGGCGCCGAAGAATCCGCCGCCTCGCTTGCGAAGCTCACGGTTGTCAATCCGTAGTCGGCAGCACATGCTCCGGACATCTTCGGGTTTCATGTCGCTGTTCACGAAGTTCGAGAAGTAGGGCACGCCGTACTTGGCTGTTACCTCGAAAATCTTCTGGGCTACCTGCGAGTCCCACGCGAAGTCCTTGGTTATGTTGTACGTGGGTATGGGGAAAGTGAAGACTCTTCCTTTCGAGTCACCTTGGCGCATCACTTCGGCGAAGGCGAGGTTGAACATTTCCATTTCCTTAGTCATGCCGCCGTAAGTGTCTTCGGTGACTTTGCCGTTGAAGATCACGCCCTCGTCCTTCATGAACTCTGGAACCGTCAAGTCCAAAGTCAGGTTGGTGAAGGGTGTCTGGAAACCCACGCGGGTGGGCACGTTCATGTTGAAGAAGAATTCCTGCAGGCACTGTTCAACTTCCTTCTGGTTTAAGTGGTCGTAGCGTATGTACGGCGCCAAATAAGTGTCAAAGTTGCTGAACGCCTGTGCACCCGCGGCTTCGCCTTGCAACGTGTAGAAGAAGTTAACAACCTGACCCAGTGCGGTGCGGAAGTGCTTGGCAGGTTTGCTTTCGATTTTGCCGGAGACGCCGCCGAACCCTGACAATAGCAGGTCGCTTACGTCCCAGCCTACACAGTATGGACCTAAGACGCCGAGGTCGTGGATGTGGAGGGCGCCTGAAAAGTGCGCGTCCGCAATGCTTGCCGGGTAGATGCGGCTTATCCAGTACTTGGCGATGACTGTGGATGAGAGGTAGTTGTTCAAGCCCTGCAACGAGTAGCTCATGTTACTGTTTTCTTTGACGCGCCAATCCTCAACCTCTAAATACTGGTCTACGAGGTCAGCGCTGCTTAGGAGCGCGGCTAACTCGCGCATGTCCTGATGCTGTTTCCTGTAGAGGATGTACGCTTTAGCGGTTTGCGCGTGACCGTTCTCAATGAGCATTTTTTCTACGATATCTTGGATTTCCTCAACTGTGGGGCAGCCGTCTTCGCCGAATCGGTTCTGGAGCTCAGCTACAACTTGGTCGCTGACGCGTTTGGCTTGTTCACGGTCTTTTCCGCCTACGGCTTTGGCGGCTTTCCAAATGGCAATGGTTATGCGTTCTTGATCGAAAGGTTCTAGTTTACCATCACGTTTTCTTACATACTTCATTCTTTTTTCACCTCAAGGAGCACGCGACTGAAGTCTTCAGGCTCCTCGAATTTTTTGTAAACGGAAGCGAAACGAATGTACGCTATGCGGTCTAAGCCTTTCAGGTGCTTCATGACTAAGTCGCCTATCTCTTGCGAAGTGACTTCTTCTTTGCCGCCCAGCATGAGGTCTTGTCGCACTCGGCTCGCCAACGCGTTGATTTGCTCCATGGTTACGGGTCTTTTCTCGCAGGCTTTCTGGAGTCCGCGTATGATCTTGTTCACGTCGAAACGTTCGAGTTTGCCGTCCTTCTTCCTGACCATGAGCTCCACGGTTTCCACGTACTCGTAGGTGGTGAAGCGTTTGCCGCAGGCTACGCATTCTTTTCGTCGGCGCGTGGTGTTCTCTGGCGAATCACGCGTTTCCAGCGTTCGGAATTCTTCAGAACCACAGTAGGGACACTTCATGCTTTTCCACAGCACGTGCTCTTGGCACGTATAGTGTTAACGAGATACCTTCTACGCTATGCTTAGCGCCTATATAAGTCGTTTTCACAACAATTTTGTAATAGAGCACGCTGCGGCTCCGAGAGCACACGGTAAAAATACACATAATAAGAGTAAACGAAGAATGCCAGAAACAGTTCTTTCAGGGAAAGCGCTTCAAAAACAGAAGACATAGAACAAGCTTAAAATTTTCTATAAAAACCCCAAGAAACATCTCGATAACCCTAGTTTCTCCAGCAGTTTCAAGCACTATTTGAGCTGATAATCGATTGGTTTTTGAGAATATCCGCAGTATATTAAGTCAACAAGCAAGGCTGGAAACTGTGAAAACATAATATGTGGAGAATAAAATAAAAATGGTGAAGGAACACCTAAGCACTTCTTTCGTGAACCATCTCGTTTTCAGCGTCTAGCTCTTTCACTCTGGTTTCGATGAACTGGGCGATTTTCTCTTCACTGAACGCCTTTTCTTCCACTTGCTTCTTCAATTGCTCTTTGATGGTCAACAGGATTTTCTCCACGTCGAAAGGCTTCATCACATAAGCGTCTGCACCTTTGTTGACTGCAGCGACGGCATTTTGCAGCGTCGGGTAGCCGGTAACTATGATTTTGCGCATTTTGGGCTTAGTTTCCCGAAGTTTTGTCAGTAGCTCTATGCCCTCCATGTCTGGCAGGCGAACGTCAATCAGCGCCAAATTGTAGAATGCGTTCTCACTTCTCTCTATGCCTTTTTTGGCTGTGTCCGCTGTTTCGACAACGTAGCCTTCATCTTCTAGGATGGTCTGAAGCACTTGTCTTATGTTCTCGTCGTCATCAATAATGAGGATTCTAGCTGGTTTATCCATACCTTCTCACCTCCTTCTTGTGTTTTGTGGTTTATGGGAAGCGTAATGATGAACGTGGCGCCCTTTCCTATGGCGCTCTCCACACGTATTGAGCCCCCGTGAGCTTCCACTACACGTTTGCATATTGGCAAGCCGAAACCCATACCCTTCGCCTTCGTGGTAAAGAGCGGACTCCAAAGATTATCCATAACTTTTTTCGGTATTCCAGTTCCCGTGTCTGAAACCTTGAAAACAACGCTGCTTCCGGCTTTTTTGCTTTCTACGGTAAGCGTCCCGCCGTCAGGCATCGCGTCTACCGCATTAGTGATCATATTTATGAAGGCTCGCTTTGCCTTCTGCAGATCAATCTGCATTTTCGGATGGTTTTTTGTCAGGTTTACTAAACGAGTGCTTTCAGGTATTTTGACAGCGGATAATACCTCTTCCATTATTGATTTTGGAGTACTTTCGTTCAGTTCCAGAACTATTTCGCGAGAGTAATCCAAGAGGTCATTTATGATCTTGTTTGAATACGCTATGTTCTTGTTTATGAGAGAAAGCATCTCTTTCATTTTTTCACTTGCGTTTTTGTCCAAGTTCTTTTCAAGGTAATATGCGCAACCTGTGATGCATGTCAACGGATTGCGCAAGTCATGCCCAACCATGGCAGCAAGTTCGCCGATAGTTGCGAGCCGCTGGGATTTGAGCAGTTTCCCTTGAGTTTCTTCCAGTTTGCGCGTTCGTTCCGCCACCATTTCCTCAAGGCGTTCCGCGTATTCTCTGAGCTTGTCGTTCATCAGTTTGCGCTCTGTAATGTCTCTGGCGATGCCTTCAACTGTCACAATTTTGCCGCGTTCATCGTAGACAAACCTCATCGTCTGTTCAATCCATATCGTTGCGCCGTCTTTACGTTTCCATCGGTAAACCAGCGGATCCTTAGCTGCTTGAGGTTCGGTTAGGGCTTTTCTCAGCAAAGACGCGTCTTCAGGGTGGACAATTTTGATGATGAATTTGGGGTCAGCGGTGAACTCTTCTATTGTATATCCTGAAATTTTGGTTACGGACGGACTGACGAATTCAAATTTCAATTGAGGCTGAACTTGGATTCGGTAGATTATGTCCTGAGCGTTTTCAGCTAATAGTCTGAAGAGTGTTTCGCCTTCAACTAGTTGCTGATTAAGCAAGTCCTTTTCAATCACTGCAGCAGCTATGCGAAGGAACAATTCTATGGGCGCAAGCGATTCTTTGGTTGGTTGTTTTCCATCCGCAGGATCGGCAAGATAAAGCGCGCCAACTATTTGGCCATCAGACAGGCTTAGTGGAGCATAAAGCCAATCGTTCAGATTCCATGCCCCAATTTCTGTAGGAGAAGATTTGTTGACCACATGTTTCTCGGCAAAATTCTTTCTGACCCATGGGTCGTGACAGGGGAGAAAATAGAATTCGCCGATTTTGAAACGAGTGTACTCACTCCCAAAACTTTTCTTCCAGATGCGCTCTGAAAGTTTTTTAACCCATGATTCTTGTTCTTTTTCTGTAAGCCCAGCAGTTATTATGTCTTCAGGCTTCATCGTTCCTAAGTCGTCAACTTTAGTTGAGAGTACAACCTGGTTCCACCCGCAACCTTTGATGGCATCGACCATAACTCGAAGACAAAGCCGCGGATCAGTGGAGTGGATTAATTCCGCCGAAGTTTTCAGTAGCAAGGCTAGACTGCGGTTGCCCTTTTCAATTTCATCTCTTTTCAATATATTGCTAATGGCAACTGCGGCGTTTGCTGCAAGAATCTGAACCAGTTTTACATCTTTTTCGTCGAACGCAGCCTCTCTTGTGCTTTCCACGTTTAGCACGCCGAAGACTTTGTTTTCCACTATGACTGGAACGGCGAGTTCGGATTTCATTTCCTTTATTAGGGCTATGTAATTCTCGTTTTTCTCTGCATTAGAGACCACTATGGGAGTGCGTTTTTGTGCGGCTCTTACTGTTACGCCTCTGTGTTTGCCTTTTCCATTGAGGGGCAAATCCACGTTAATCGCGTCTGGGTAACCGAGGCGGTAGAATGTTCTCAGTCTTCCTTTGTCGTTGATTAGAAATTCAGTGCATTCAAAACCCAGTATTTGCCGCAGGGCATTCAAAGTTAATCTGTAGACTTCATTAACGTTAACTGCGGCGTTAAGTTTGTCGCTGTATGAGTTTAACGCGGAAACTCTTTCCTCATACAGTTTCCTTTCACTTTCCATTCTTTTCTGCTTAGTGATGTCTACGTGCACAGCATAGTTTACGTATCGATTTTTAGGCCACTTAATGGCTTTGAAAGTGGACCTGAACCAGCGTCCGCAAGAAAGTTGCGAGTCAACAGCAAAAGTTTTGCCAAGGTTACTTCCGAGAATTTTCTTCGTAACACAATCAGCGCAAGGCTTGTCCTTTTTCCAGAAGATTTCGTAGCACTTTTTGCCTACGATTGCTTCGCTGTAAACTTCTCGGGATTTCTTGTTAGCAAAGAGTATTTGATGCGTTTTTGGGTCTGTGACATCGATTAACGCGTCTATTCCGTCTGTCAGTCCGCGAAGTCTTTCCAGTGTCTCTGCGAGTTCTTCGCTCTTTAATCTGTTGCGGTCCTTTGTATTCCTCATGTTGCCGAGCACTCTGTCCTTCAGTATTCGTTTTCCTTTTTTATCCGCAAATTGAATTCCACCCCATCGATGCCCAAAAGCGCAAAGCTAGGCGCTTGGCTTAACAAGAGATTGCGCATTGTTTAACTGCGGATTAAAGCAACTTCATCACACGGCGAAATAAAGCGTTTATGAATTGCTAATATGAATCTTAGTTAGAGCTTTTTTGGAAAATGAAAAAGTTTTCAACAGTTTTCTGCATAGTGAACTTCTTTCAGAAAACTCTGCCTTGCCGCATCCACATATTTGATGAATTCGAGCTGTTCATTTTTTTCCATAATGAAGGGGCACCCGATTTTTGCGTACAAGTTTTTCATAATCAGAATTTCTATGAATCTTGCGCCCACACCGAAGATTTTCTCAAGTCCTTCTTGGAACTGTTGGAGGTGTTCTGGGATTTCGTTTCTTTTCACCTTGAAGTTGTTTTCAATGTGGAAGTAGATGGACTGTTTTGCTGATTCCCCCAGTGAAACGAGGGCTTCGTCTATGGACACAAGCAAGAGTTCATCGAATCTCTTCG
>CAYGVV010000019.1:0-13546 GCA_964353395.1 uncultured Candidatus Bathyarchaeia archaeon
CCGTGCCAGACGGGCGCATAATACCCTTCTGCACCATGAACAGCATCCACAGAGCCGAAGTGGAAAAGAAACTCGGCGTCCCAATCAAAGAGTGGCAGAGCAAGCATAAAGTTGAAATAAGCCAGCCAATCTAGAACAGAAACGCAAGTGATTATCATGGGTGGAAAAAAGAAGATCGGCCTGAAACAGATGGAACGGATGCAAAGCAGGAGAGACGAAGAGGACAAATCGAAAAAAGAGAAAGATAAGAAAGCAGGGCCACCAAAAGAGAAACGAACAATCATAGGCGTGATTGCTCCCGACGCGAAAAACGACAAAATCGTTGCTGAAATAAAGAAACTGCCCGTCCTAACACCTTACGCAATGTCCACGCGGTACAATGTTCGAATAAGCGCAGCCAAAGAGTTCTTGGAACAACTGGAGCAGAACGGAGCGGTGCAGTTAGTCTCAGGCAGCCACACCATAAAAATCTACAAACCCTGCGCGTAGATGTGCCTCTGCGCAGCTTAAACTTTTATTTTTCACTCTAAAAGGAGCTTAGTTTCTAATGGAATTTCCAGAAAGAGTCTACACCGAAGAAGAAGTCAAAACAGCCAAACATTTAATCGACAACGGCTACAAGCACAACATCACAGTGCACGGGAACCCCGACTTCACAGCGAAAGTCAACAAAGCCCTTGAACACGTAAACACTGCGGGATACTACGAGTTTCTAAGAACCTACATAAGGGAGATAACCGAGATTGACGGCATAACCCAGCTCCGCGAAACAGAAACCTCAATCTGGGCAAACAAGTTCGCCGTCGAGAACGCAGTTGACTTCGCAAGCCTCCTCATCCAGAAGGCGCACCATATGAAGGGGTACTTGGAAGGAGAACTCTATTACGGAGGCACCGCCGAAAAGCGCACAGTCCAGAAACGCATTGAATTTCTGGGAGTCTTGAAAAACCAGAGCTCAGACGCAAGCATTAAAGAAGAATGCGAAAGGCTCTTGGAAATGTGGCGGGAAAGTTCGCTAGCTTACTAAAAGCTCAACACGGATTCGAGTTCCGCTTTTCACCTGCTTGAACAATTCCAGATTCTCTGTAATTTTGCCCAAGATACTTACGGGACTGTACGGTTGAGACTGCCCATAGAACACGCATAAGGCGCTGCCCATAGGCCAAAAAGCTATTGCCCCAGTTTCCACAGTTGGCTTAGCTTTTTCTTCGCCCATCTTGATGGGGATTTCAAAGTAAATCTCTTCTTTCCACAGGGCTGCTCGGCCTTCCACTGGAAGTTTCCGCACTATGGTGTCAACTGTTCTGGGCGCCAAAAAGCGTACAAGTTCGCCTTCGGCTTCGCCTAAACTTTCTATCAGGAATTTCACTTTTATGCGTGAAACATCTTCTTCGTTGCTCATTCTTTCCTGCTCCTTTTAAGAAAACTGGCCGTCACTTCTTCGAGACAGACTGGTTCTATTACTTGAAGTTCATATTTAACTCTTACAGTTGACTGGTCTATTTTCATAGTTTCCCCCTGAGTGAAGCAAGAAGAAAAGTTTAACCTTCAGGTTAATCTTTCAAAGTCAGCTCGAATTCGCTGTTTCCGCGCTGCTGCAAACGTTGAAAAGGCAAAAATTCCGCTGCCAAATCCATCAAAACTTCAAAACACAAAAATATAAACGGACGAGCAGGCTAAAAGCCCTCTATGCGCCTTGACCAACTGTCTGGACTTTGATACTTTATCTTAGGCCCTTCCTTCCATATAGTTTCATAGACTTTGAGGAATTCATCGCTTGAGAGTCTTTTCTGATTCTGGATTTTACCAATTGCTTGAAGAGTCTCTTTGTTAGCGTTTTCTTCTTTTTGCCCCCGCATTAACACGTTAAGCAACATGTCTTTGAACATTTTTTCAACCTCAACACAGAAGGGTGGTTCCCTATTGAGCCAACTTCTTACTCACGCTTTTCGGTATTGGAACTTCAAAGCCTAGGTCTTTTTCAAGGGCTCTTCGGCATTTTTCGCTTAATGCGCAGTCGACTTCTTGCGTGATTTGTACGTTGTTCAATCTTGGTTTCCTCCGTAGCTCTGAACGCAGTAGGTGAGCAGAAAATAAAAGGCGTGTTTCGTGTGTAATCATATTCCATGAAGATGGAATGTTACACTTGCAAGCAATATATCGAAAAAAGAAATATCCCTGCTTTAATCGATGTCAAAAAAATGAAGCCTGACTAAGGCAAGGAACCTGACCTAATTTCACATGTGCCTGATTTGCCGTGCCTACAAAAGCTTCAGTAACGTTTCACCTATGTAATCCACCTGCTCGTCTGTGACGCCTGGATGAACTGGCAAAGAAAACACTTGCTTCGCTGCTTTTTCGGTTTCAGGAAGCTTCCGCGCCCCAAAACTGTTCAAGTAGTAAGGCATAAGGTGCACTGGGTTCACGTAGTACGCTTCTGCGCCTATGTCTTTCTTGTGCAGTTCTTCCAGGATTCTGTTTCGTTCGCTCTCGGTGCCGTTCACGAGTCTGACGGTGTAAAGGTACCAGCTGTGTCGTCCGCCCTTGGGTTCTTCGGGCAATCGTAGCTTCTCCGTTTTTTTCAGAATTTCAGTTAGCCTTGCGGCGTTTGCTCGGCGTTTAGCCACGAACGCTGGCAGTTTTTCAAGTTGCACGACGCCTATGGCGGCTTGTATCTCCGACATGCGATAGTTGTAGCCAAGCATCTGCGAGGCATACTTGGCTTTTTCCCCGTGAGTCCTAACCATTTTTGAGGTCTCAGCCACTTTGTCATCGTTTGTGGTGATGACCCCTCCTTCGCCAGTGGTCATGTTTTTGCTCGCGTAAAGACTCCAGCACGCGGCATCAGAGAAGGCTCCTGGAGGTTTTCCCTTGTAAGTTAAGCCATGAGCCTGCGCAGCATCCTCAACGATTGAAAGTGTGTGTTTCGCCGCGATTTCTCGTATGGGCTTCATGTCAGCCGACAAACCGTATAGGTCCACGGGCACTATGGCTTTAGTCTTTTTCGTGATGGCTTTTTGGATTTCGCTGGGGGAAATGTTGTACGTTTCAGGGTCTATGTCCGTGAAAACTGGCTTGCCGCCTGCCATAACAACGGCTTCGGCTGTAGCTACAAAAGTGAAGCTGGGCAGTATCACTTCGTCGCCCGATTTGACTCCAACCGCAACAACTGCAGCGTGCAAAGCGGCGGTGCCTGTGTTCACGGCTATGGCGTGTTTGGCGCCGGCAAATTTGGCAAAGTTCTTTTCAAATTGCGTGACCATGGGTCCCGCGCCTACCGCATTCGTTAATGGACCGCTTCGCATGACTTTGACGACGGCTTCGACTTCTTCTTCGCCTATTTTAGGGAGATTTATGGGAATCAACTTTTCAACCTCGGGTGATGCCAAAGTAGTGTTCGTTAACTGGTATATTTTGGTTTTCCTGTGGCAACGCTGTGGCAGGTCTGAAACTGAGGCTTGAGTTATTCAACTTGCATTAACTGCTCGATTTTGTAGTCTGAAACGACTCTGAGATTGCGGGTTCGAAACGCTTCATCTAAGCTTGAATCGCCAGTGTCGACTTTTAGACTTTTCAGGTTTCGCAGTTTGCTTTCTGTTGCGATTACTACAATGTTGTCCAGCCCCACTCGGCGAATCACTTTGGCGCTTATCTGTTGGTTTCCCCTTCCAAATATGAAACCTTGACCGCCAATCGGCGTGACAAGTATCTGCGCGGGCTTTCCCTGAATTGCCTCGATTATTTGCTTCTCGTTTACGTCGCTGGTCACTATTTTCTTGTCATAGAAGAGGTCTACACCTAGCAGAGTCTTCTTTTCGTCTAGGAGGTCGCCTATTGTGCGCGTGGTTGTCCCAGGACCAATGATGTAGACTACGTCGGGTTTCATGTTCTCGATTAGGTAAATGGCTATGGCTGCTTGGTTGCGCACTTCACTCTCTGTTATGGGGCTTGCCATTTTGTTTTCTTGAATTAAATTGGGTTCGTAAGGAGTTAACACGTAGCCATAGAGCCTTGCCGATACGTGACCTTGTCTGAAGGCTGCCTCGTCAACGTCCATTACCTCCGCTTCTCTAAGGGGCAGCTCACTCCACAAGAAACCCAAGGTTACTCTTGCCGCAGCCGATGGGGTCAATGCGAAAACAGCACTGTGCATCTTGACTCCTGTAGGAACCCCAAGCACTGGAATACCCATGCCAGCCGCTTCCAGTATGTCTCGAGCGGTGCCGTCTCCACCACAAAAAACCAAGAGATCCACGCCATTTTTCTTTATTTTCTCCGCAATCTTTTTTGTGTCTTCAGCGTTGGTTTCATTCTTTCTCTCCCCAACAGCGGTGCACGTGAAGCCGCAGCGTTTGGCTTCATTTTCCCCCATGGCTCCGGCACCGACAACTAATCTTAAGCTTTTCTTGGCTACGCTTAATTCGGCGAGAAAGGATTCAGCTCTGGCAGGCGCAATTGGTTTTGCTCCCAAAGATACCGCCTTGTCCAAGATTGCCTGCCCATCTGTGCCTTTGAGTCCTACGATTCCACCCATTCCAGCGATTGGATTCACAATCAACCCAATTGTTTTTACTGGAAGAACGCTTGCGGAGTCGGACAGTGACTTGCTTTCGCTTTCTGTACTCATAGGCGGCACCTAGTTAATCTTCTCTAGCAATGAATAAGAATGAAACATAAAAATAAGACAGTAAAGCGAGATTTCGCATTCACAACGAAAGAATACAAACAAAGTGGAAAAGGGGAGACCACGTGTGTGGTCGTTAGTTTTCTTGCCTTTTATGCACGCTAGTAAGGTTCGCAGCTGATGTACTTCTTGTTGACGGTGTCCAGCCATGGATACAGTTTATGCAGCTTTGCCATGGATTCCGCGACTTTTTCGGTTGGGTATTCATACGGTTTCAGCTTGCCGCTGAAGTATTCATCGTAGGCTTGCATGTCAAAGAAGCCGTGGCCGCACAACACGAAGAGGATGGTTTCTTCTTTCCCTGTTTTCTTGCATCGCAGAGCTTCGTCGATGGCGCCTTTGATTGCGTGGGCTGGTTCAGGTGCGGGTATTATGCCCTCAGTTTGAATGAACAGTTTGGCTGCGTCGAAGACGTCTATTTGGTTGAAGGCTTCAGTGGTCATTTGCTTCTCCTGGACCAGTAGACTTATTGTCGGGGCGATTCCGTGGTAACGGAGACCGCCTGCATGAATTGGCGCAGGTATGAAATCATGACCTAAAGTGTGCATCGGAACCAGAGGAGTTATCCTTGCCGTATCTCCATGGTCGTATTGGTATACGCCTTTGGTAACTTTGGGGCAAGCGGTGGCTTCAGTAGCAACGAAACGCGTCTTCTTTGGTGCTTTCCCACTAACTTTGTCGTAGTAGAATGGCCACATGAGACCAGAGAAGCTGCTGCCTCCACCTATGCAGCCGTAAATCACATCTGGGTAATCTCCCGCCATCTCTAATTGTTTCTTAGATTCCAAACCTTCCACGGTTTGATGTATTAGGACATGGTTGAAGACGCTGCCTATGGTGTAGTTAGTTTCTTCTTCGTTAACTAAGGCGTCTTCGACGGCTTCGCTGATGGCTATGCCTAAGCTGCCTGTGCTGTCGGGGTCTTCGGCGAGGATTTTTCTGCCTGCCTCTGTCTGCTTGCTTGGGCTAGCGAAGACCTCTGCGCCGAAAGCGTGCATCATCATTTTTCGGTAGGGTTTCTGGTCGTAGCTTGCGCGGACCATGTAGACGGTGGCTTTGAGTCCGAACATCATGGCTGCGAATGCTAGGGCGGAGCCCCATTGTCCTGCGCCTGTTTCTGTGGATAGGCGTTTGGTGCCTTCTTTCATGTTGTAGTAAGCTTGAGGAACAGCGGTGTTCGGTTTGTGACTCCCTGCTGGGCTGGTTCCCTCGTACTTGTAGTAGATTTTAGCTGGCGTTTTCAAAGCCTTTTCTAATCCGAGCGCTCTGAAGAGAGGGGTGGGTCTCCAAAGCCTGTAAACATCCCTTACCTCTTCTGGAATGTCTATCCATCGGTCCTTGCTCATTTCTTGGCCGAGGATTGCTTTTGGGAATATTCTGGGGACGATTCCGGCGCCAGGTTCCTTTGTCGTCGGATCTATGAAGGGAGGTAGCGGTTTAGGCAGGTCAGGAGTTATGTTGTACCATTGTTTTGGTATGTCGTCTTCGCTTAGGAGTATTTTTCTATTTGGCATGTGGTTTTACACCTTTAGTGTATGTTTGGTTCTTTATGGTGATTGTTGTATCGAGACCATGGGAACATATTTATACGTTGCTGTACTAAAATGTACACGAGGAAGGGCGTATATGTGGAACACCATCAAAAAACACTTTGAAGACTACCCTGAAAGACTAAAAGTAGCACGCGTACTTGTCGAAAATGGGCTAAGCGTAAAAAACAAGAGAATATACCTCAACCAAATCGAAATTCCACCCGTGCGCATCGCACGAGTCGCAGGCGTAGACAGGCGCACAGTAAACGAGACAGTAAACGTCATCAAAGACAACCGCGAACTCAGACTAATATTCGAGGAAATACGACCCGCAGGGCCATCGCTGAAAGAAATCGCCAAGCACCTCAACTTAGGCGTGGTGGAAATAACTGTGGTTGACCCTAAAGCACACGGCATCTTAGCCAACTCCGCAATGATACTAACAAACGGCGGACTGAGCATAAGACAAGCAATCGTGGACGACCCAGAACTCTCGCCGGAACCGAAACTCACGCTAATCGTGGAGAAAAAAATCCCAGGCGAACTAATAACCAAACTTCTGAAAATCAAAGGCGTAGCCAAAGTTTCAGTATACTAGCAAGCATAACACGTTCATGCCGCTGTTGCACGCCAAGCAGCAAATAACGCAGACAATTCAGTTTCAGCATGGTTAACCAACAGCATTTTCTAGAAAAATTTATATGCCAATGATGTTTTGTTCTTGTTCGCACTAAAGGGGATTATTGGATTTGTCATCAAATACTCAACCTGGCGGAGTGCCAGTTCTCATACTAAAAGAAGGCTCAAACAGATCTCGCGGAAGAGAAGCCCAACACACTAACATAACCGCCGCCAAAATCGTGGCTGAAAGCGTAAAAAGCGCCTTAGGCCCGAAAGGCATGGACAAAATGCTCGTCGACAGCTTCGGCGACGTAACCATAACCAGCGACGGACGCACCATTCTGGATGAAATGGACGTTCAGAATCCAGCAGCCAAAATGTTGGTCGAGGTTGCCAAGGCACAGGACAACGAAGCTGGAGATGGAACAACGTCAGCCGTGATTATAGCTGGCGAACTTTTAAGCAAAGCTGAAGAACTAATAGAAAAAGACATTCACCCAACCGTCATAATAGACGGCTACAAACTCGCCCAAGCAAAAGCGCTGGAAACTCTTGAAAAAATAGCCATACCCGTGGACCTGAAAAAGCAGGATTACCTCAAAAAAGCAGCAGTCACATCCATGGCAAGCAAACTCGTGGCTGAACACAAAGAATACCTCGCAGACATAGTTGTCAAAGCCATGCTCGCAGTCGCCGAGAAAGAAGACAGCAAATACAAAGCAGACGTTGACGACGTCAGAGTGGAAAAGAAAACCGGCGAATCTCTGAGAGACACCAGCCTCATAAACGGCATCGTTCTGGACAAAGAAATCGTACATTCCGGAATGCCTAAACGAGTGGAAAAAGTCAAAATCGCCCTGCTTGACACTGCCTTAGAAATTGAGAAAACCGAATTCGACGCGAAAATAAGCATAGAAAGCCCCGAGCAGATCGACGCCTTCCTCAAGCAAGAGGAAAACATGCTCAAAGACATGGCAGACAAGATTGCCGCGACAGGCGCAAACGTCGTAATCTGCCAGAAAGGCATCGATGACATGGCTCAACACTTCATGGCAAAAAAAGGAATAGTTGCCATCCGCAGAGCGAAAAAATCAGACATGGAGAAACTGGCCAAAGCCACAGGCGGAAAAATAATCACTAACCTTGACGACATGACATCCAAGGACTTGGGATACGCCGCGCTCTTGGAAGAACGCAAAATCGCCGAGGACAAAATGACCTTCATCGAAGGATGTAAAAACCCAAAGGCAGTCACCATCCTCATCAGAGGCGGAACCCCCCGAATGAATGCTGAGACGGAACGCTCAATCCACGATGCTCTCTGCGTAGTCCGAGACATAATCCAAGAACCAAAAATTCTGGCAGGAGGCAGTGCCCCAGAACTTGAAATGTCAAAAGTACTCAAAAAATTCGCTGAAACCCTGCCGGGACGCGAACAACTCGCAGTCAAAGCCTTCGCCGAAGCGCTAGAAGTCTTGGCGACAACGCTAACTGAAAACGCTGGCTTAGACCCAATTGACATACTATCAGAACTAAGGTCAAGACACGAAAAAGGCGAAACCTGGGCTGGAATAGAAGTCCTTTCAGGCAAAGTACAAGACATGTCCAAGACGGGTGTCTTCGAGCCACTCACTGTCAAGAAGCAAATAATCAAATCCGCGGCTGAAGCTGCCATGATGATCATCAAGATCGACGATGTAATCGCCTCAGCCAAGATGAAGGCGCCTCCGATGCCACCAAGTGGCGGAGGCATGGGCGGAGGTTATCCAGGAATGGGCGGAATGGGAGAGTACTAAAAACGATGACACAAGAAAAAATCACCGTTGGTCCGCCGAAAATCACGCGGTTCGAAAAAGCAAGAATAGTGGGAGCTCGATCCCTCCAGATTTCCATGGGAGCCCCAATCCTCCTTGAACTTGATGAAACTCTCACCAGCGGCGGGACGGGTTTGAATAGCCCGATTGCCATCGCATTGAAAGAGCTTGAAATCGGCATCCTACCCATTACAATCCGAAGAACGTTGCCAGACGGAACTTTCCAAGACATCCCGCTCAAGTGGCTCATCGTAAGCTAAGCTTCAGACTTTCATCTTCAGGTTTTCTTCTGCTTTTTCAAGTGTGACTCGGATTTCTGTCCAGTGAGCACCCTGCCAGTAGACTGCGCCGCAGTTTGGGCACTTCCAGAAAACATCATAATGAATGAGGGTGTTTTTTTCCACTTTGTCTGCGATTTCTTCTTTGGGTACTGACTCAAGTTTCGCGTTGCATTTTGGACAACGAGATTTCTCCAAGTTGATCGCCAAAGCGATATGGAATCGTTGCGCAAGTTCCGCCAGCCTTTCAGTTTCCGTTGTGCCTTCCACGTAATACACTTCGATACCTTTGGCGATGGCTTGCTGATAGAGCGCAAAGTCCTTGGTGAGGAGAACTCGGCTGTCCTTCTTAGCGATCACCAGTAGCTCCGCGTCATCCGTTTTGTTTGAGTATTTGACGTCGTGCCCCATCATGCGGAGCCATCGGGCAAGTTTCCCCAGCATCCCGTCCAGAATGAAGTTCACGTATGCCTTCTCCGCAATATGGCTCCGCTTCCGGGCTTCGCCACGATCTCCTGCTCATCCATCGCTAGTAAGCCGTTGACGAACGTCTTCACCGGTTTGCCCTGCACTTCCCAGCCGTCAAAGGGCGAGAATTTTGCTTTGGAAAGGAATTTTGAAGCATCAATCTTGAATTTCCGTTTAAAATCCACAACTACCAAATCCGCGTTTTTCCCTTGCTCCAAGCGGCCTCTGTCGGTTAAACCGAAAATCTCCGCGGGTTTTTCCGCGAGCAGTTGAACAGCGCGGGCTAACGACAACTTGTTCTTATGCACCATGGTCAAGACGAGTGGAAGCGTAGTTTCCAGACCAGGCACGCCGACTTTAACGTCCCAAACGCTGCTCGCGTCTTTCTCTTGCAGAGCGTGGGGCGCATGGTCTGAGCCTATGACGTCAACAAAGCCTTCAGCTATGCCTTTCCAGAGGGCTTCAACGTGTTCTTTGCTGCGGAGCGGCGGCATCGTTAAGATTAGTGCGCCGCAGTGTTCATACTCAGCTTTCGACAGCAAGAGATGGTGAGGCGTAACCTCGCACGTCACTTTCTCGCCTGATTCTTTTGCTTCAGTCACCGCAGCCAAGCCTTCCTCGGTGGAGAGATGGCAGAAGTGCAAATGCATGTCGACCTGCCTGTTTATAGCCAGCAAGCGTTTGACGGCTTCGAGTTCAACGCGTTCTTCATGCGCCTTAAGAAACGCAGTTACATCATGTCGGTTGGCAAGTTTCAGCTTTTCCGTGGTTTTTTTCAACAGTGCCTTGTCTTCTGCGTGGACCGCGACTGGAACATTCAACTTGGCAGTCTGCTTGAATGCCTCTTTCAAGACTTCGTCATCATCAATGTTTAGTCCGCCGACTTGCTCAGCCATGAAGAGCTTGAAGCCCACAGCTCCCTCAGCAGCGATTTGCTTAATCTCATCCATGTTTGAGGGGAATTCAGAGTAGAAACCAACGTTAACCAGAACGCGTCGTTCCGCGATTTGCATGCGGTTCCGCAGAGTCTCGACGCTCATGGTCACTGGAGAGTTGTTAGGTATGTCCAGTACAGTAGTGGCTCCGCCCGCCGCTGCTGCAGCGGTTCCAGTGAGAAAAGTCTCTTTGTAAGCTTTGCCTTCGTCGCGAAGGTGCACATGAGAATCAATCACGCCTGGCAAAACCAGAAGGTTGTGCAGGTCCGTTTTTTCATCGGCTTTCGGCATCTGTGCCTCTTTGCCTATCTTGCAGATTTTGCCGTCTTCGATGGCGATGCTGCAGTCAACTATCTCCTGTTTCAGGTATGCCTTGGCGTTGTTTAGTACGGAGTCAACGATCAAGTTGGACGCGCTCGTTAAAATGAATAAAAGACGTGGCTTATTTGCTTATTCGAAACGGAAAACGCGGCTAAGACTCTATGCTGGCGGGTTTACTTTTCGTTTTCCACTTCTACGCGGCAGTCTTCGCACAAGTATTGGCCGTTCGCGTCTTGCAGGTTCTCCGAGTATCCTCCGCAGCGGTCACAGTACCCTGAGAGAGAGGTCGCTTCGGCTTCTGGTTCTTCAGAAGTGCCTGCGTTTTCTATGCGGGATCTTTCTAGTATTATCTCGATGAGTTCAGGCATCACGCCTAGAATGTCTTTGCTTGAAATCAGCCCCAATAGGTCGCCTTTGTAGACTACTCCGAGTCTTCTGATGTCTAAGCGGCTCATTCTTCTAGCAGCATCGCTGATTGTCGCGTCTGGCTCTATTGTGGCTAACGGAGCGGTCATGATGTCTTTAGCTTTTGCAGCGCCAGGCTGAAGGTTCTTGGATAGGACTCTTATGACTAAGTCGCGTTCTGTGATTATCCCGAGAGGTTTTCCGATTTTGTTGGTGACTATTACGCAGCCTAAGTCGTTTTCTTCCATGAGTTTGGCAATCTTGTTTGTAGTAGCGTCTTCGGTTGTGGTTACTACTGGGCTGCTCATGACGTCTTTTACGAGCATTCTTGTTCTTAATCCGATTTCAGACATCGCTCTCTACATCCTCAACAGTTAAGCCAAACTTCGGCTACAAGTCAACAATAAGAACGCGCAATTTAAGAGTTTTCCAACCGAAGTAGAATAACGAGCTTAATCCGCAACTGGCAAAATTATACCTGTAGTTTACGCAGAAGCTAACAATGCTTTTCTCATGAACTTGAGAGCAGATATATAAGACAGTAGAGTAAATATTTGGTGTTAATGAACCAAGAGAGGTTCCTAGAAATTGCCGTCTAAGAGAAAAAGCAGAGGAAGATCAAAAGGAAACAAAGGAAGCAGTGGGCTCGTTCAATGCGCCAACTGCGGGCAGCAAGTACCGCGAGATAAAGCCAAGAGATCGACGCGTCGAGTATCCTTCGTCGAACCACAACTAGCCAAAGAGCTGCGGCAAAAAGGCACGTACATAGCGTCGTGGGTGGATACAAAGTGGTACTGTGTTTCCTGCGCGGTACACAGAGGCATCGTGAAGGTCAGAGCTGAAAGCGAACGGCACTCACGTGCAAAAAGAAGATACTAATTTTCAGATTTATTTTCCCTTTTCAATGACTTGTAAACGTGCAGTCCTCTTTGCAGAACTGTAAAGTTAGCAAGCACCGCGATTATTATTACTCCGTAGCCTAAGGCTGGAAACCAAAAAACAGCGACTAAGCTTGCTGCGGCCAAGATTATGATGCGTTCGGGTCTTTCAGCTATGCCTATAGATTCCATCTTTATTCCTGCCGCTTCGGCGCGTGCTCGAGTGTAACTCACCATCAGGGAACCTGATAGGGCAGCTAACCCTACGATGAGGTTATAGAATCCGCCAAAGCTGCAGAGTCCACCTATTATTATGGCTGCAAAAACGAATGCGTCAGCATACCTGTCAAGTAGAGAATCCAAGAACCCTCCGAAAACGCTTGCCTGCTGGTATGTTCGGGCGAGTATTCCGTCTAGTGTGTCGCAGAATCCTGAAGTTATCAGCAAGGCCACCGCCAAGAGAAGCATAAGCGGTTGCGCTGGAGTTGTGATTGCGTATGCCATGGCTGAAAGAAGCGCCAGCACGAAACCTATAGTGCTCACGATGTTCGGCGTTAGCCCTATCTTGTGTGCGGCTTTTGCTTCTGAAGAGAGGAGTTGCTGAACTTTTTTCTTCAGTTTGGTAAGCATAGTGGATTCTCTGTTTTGTATGTGGATTCTTGTTATTAAAGTTGGACCGCAGGTCTTGTTGATGACGACGCGTTGCGGTAAGCGCATGAAGGTGTGTGCTAAGAAGGGGCTTTTGCAGCGTTGCTTCTCATCGGTACGTGAACGCCCTTTTTTACCTAGAGCTTATAAGGAGGAAATTAAACTACTATGAAACAGTAACGTGATGTCGCGGGCAAACACAACGTTCACGGCAACGTTACACAAAGAAACAAAAAAGGAGTAAAGAAAATGACAGAAAATGCAGACGTTATCTTCGTCGGAAACAAACCCCCAATGGCCTATGTTCTGGCAATCATAACCAGTCTCTCCTCAGGAACTACAAAGGAAATAACCCTGAAAGCCCGAGGACAAGCAATAACCACAGCAGTTGACGTGGCTGAAATAACCCGAAACCGATTCGTGAAAGAGCTCAAGGTTAACAAGATAGCCATCGGAACAGCTGAGATGCCACCCAGAGAGGGAGAGACCCGGTCCAGAATGGTTTCAACGATGGAGATAACACTGAAAAAGTAAAAGCAGAACGTGAAACCAGCAAAAGCAAAAACCACAACCAAATTTTCTTCTATTTTTTGACCCCAGTCGTCATTCTTGTTTCGATAAACACAATTGCGCAATGCTCTTCTCTTGCCTATACCTTAGCGAGAGATATCAGTCTAGCTTGTTCCTTGCTAAACAAGCTGTTAAAAACAAATCCTGCAAGAGAAACAGGAACCACCCGCATTGCAGCAACCGATTTTTCACAGAGAAAACCCGCAACCGAAGACTCCACAGAACCCATTAGAACACTCCCAAGAGAATGTTTTGTTCAAGAAAGAAATCAAACATAAAGACAGTATTTCAACCCGAGGACAGAACGGTTATGCTGGAGACAGCATTAAGTGGGTTGATGAAGCTGGAGCGTTTTTCTTTGGAGAAGTGCATTCACTGCATCTACGAGGGCT
>CAYGVV010000020.1:0-13526 GCA_964353395.1 uncultured Candidatus Bathyarchaeia archaeon
GAGGTAGGCGTTCCATATCCCTTCAGTGTCACACCTGAAGCTCAAGCAATGTACAATGATGCCCTGAACCACAAGTCTTTCGTTCCCAGTGAAGGCGACATAATCGGAATCATCGGCATTCCAAAACTCAATTGCACGCCAGTACAGCCACTCATAATCGAGATTGAACTGCCAGAATGCACTCACACTTGCGGAACATGGTCATGCCACAGCACTTGGGGAAGCTGGTGCGGAAGTCATTCGGGATGCGGCTCATGGGGATGGAACAGCAACTACTGGCACTATGGAAGCTACTCGTGGGGATGCGGCGGCAGTTCGTGGGGATGCGGCGGCAGTTCGTGGGGATGCGGCGGTAGGTAAAATCAATCTTCAAAGACAGCCTGAAGCCATAAATGCTAAGCAATCAAAACCTCCATTTTTCTTTTCTTAACTCACTCCAGCACGCGCAGTAAACAGAAGAAACCCTAAAAGACAAACCATCAACAAACCTTCTTTTTTCAGTCAAAATATTTAACCTCTCTAAAATGAAGAGAAAACTTTTCCCGCTTTAAAACAAAATTCTCAGTTTTTCCACCACAATCTGTGCCGTTCAGCCTTCTGCTGCTAACAATTAACTGCTAACGGGCACCCAGCGAAAGCTGCGCTCATCAAGTAGTCTCAGAAACATAAACCGCCCATCTTCAATACATGCAGAGTCTGGCTTCGCCGTTTAAAACAACGCCTCCAGCCCACACCAAGAACCTCTTTTGCATGTCCCGTTGTGACGACCATAGCTCAGGCTTAGTATACAGTTGGCAGTAGAAAACTTTTAATTATTCTCCGTATAAACATATTTTGTTGTGCTTTGGATTTAGATTCCGAATCCAGCGCATTGAATGATGCACACAAGGGGGAAAGGAGAGAACGTGAATTGAGGAAGCTGCAATCAGCCTTGCTATTAGTAACTATGACTATTGCAGTCATAACTACACTTTCAGTTAACATTCATCAGGTAGAAGCAGCCACTCGAAAAATAAGCATATCACCTTGCCCAGAAATTGGCTCCAACTTTGCCAAAGTAGATGGTATAGTTATCTCCACATCTGTCCTGCTCAACTGGGAAACAGGTAGCACACATACACTTGAAGCTTATTCCCCCGTTGTCGTCGGAAACGAAAAATACATCTGGTTGCGTTGGGAAATCAACGGAAATAGCCTCTACACACAAACTCTCTCTTACACTGTTCCATCAGGCAGTTCCCCTTCAGCTTTACCCATAACAGCATACTACCAAGTTCAGCATTATCTAGCCATAAACTCTGCTCATGGTTCACCGACGGGCGAAGGCTGGTACAACGACGGTAAAACAGCCTACTTCAGCGTAACCTCACCGGACACTGCAGCAGCAATTAGATATGTAACTACCGGCTACAGCGGAAACGCCATCGGTTCAGGCGACCACGGCTCAATAGTAATGGGTGCTCCAAAGACAGTGACGTTCGGATGGGACACCCAGTATCAAGTATCCTTCGCAGTTAATCCTTCTGGCGGCGGGAAAACCAACCCCTCCTCAATAGACTATTATAATGCAGGAACCAGCCTAGAAATACACGCCACAGCCAACACGGGCTACTTCTTTGACTCATGGACTGCAACAGAAACCATAAGTATTACCGATTCAACTCACGCCACGATAAACAGCCCAGGCACCATAACCGCAAACTTCCAAAACCCAGCCATACCCACATGGCTCAGCATAAGCTGCAGTCCCCCAACTGTTGACAAGTCTGGATCCATGCACACAACCATAGACATAAAACTAGCCTTGGCAAGCGACCACAACACCGGCATCTCAGGAAAAGCCCTCACCATCAGCTATTTCGACGGCTCAACATGGCAAATACTCCCGGCAACAGGCTCCACAGACAGCAACGGATTATACGCTTACGATTGGTCAGTACCCGCCACTCTGCCAAACGGTCCACACATCGTCGCGGTAGCCTTCGCAGGAGACCCAGACGGCTCAAACCCAAAATACGCCGCCGCCAACGCAGAGACAGACGGCACAAGCGGAGGAAGCGGCTTGTTCGTTGTCCCAGAATACCTCTTAGGCCCATTCGCTGCCTTGGTCGCTTGCATCACTGGCTTTTTGGTTTTTAAGACGCGCAACAAACGTGAAAGGCTCAATTAGGCGAAGCAAATCCCGAAAATATCAAACAAAACCATGCTATCAGCATACAATTGCCAAGCACGCACCAGGCGGAAGCGGCAAGTTTTAAACGCAAAACCTTAACAGTCAACCAAACGTTATAAAACCCAAAGCGAACCATTGCTAGTGGACAATCATGAGCAAAACCCAAACAAACGTGCTTGTAACAGGCGGCGCCGGTTTCATCGGCTCACACCTGATCCCAACTCTGCTGGAGAAAGGCTACAACATCACTGTTTTCGATAACTTAACCACAGGAAAACTTGAAAACCTGAAAGACGCACGCAAGCAGCCAAACTTTATCACCCTCATGCAAGGAGATATCAGCAACCCAGAGGAACTGCACCAAGCTTTCAAAGGCACAGACGCCGTAGTTCATCTGGCAGCACAAATCGACGTAGCCGATTCAGTCGCCGACCCAATCCGAACTCACGAAATCAACACAACCGGAACACTCAATGTCCTCCAACAAGCCACAAAAAGACACATTAAAAAATTCATCTTCGCATCCTCCACCGCCATATACGGAGACACCAAAAGCCTTCCCACAAAAGAAGACACCCCACCCAAACCAATCTCACCTTACGCTGCATCAAAAGTGGCAGGCGAAGCATACTGCAGCGCCTACGCAAACTGCTACGACCTAAACACTATAACGCTACGGTTCTTCAACGTGTACGGTACAGGAAACGAAGGCAACCCCTACAGCGGCGTCATCACAAAATTCATCCAAAAAGCCATCAAAAACGAGCCACTCCCCATAGAAGGCGACGGCGAACAAACCCGAGACTTCATACACGTAAGCGACGTCGTCAACGCCATAGTCTTGGCGCTTGAGAAAAAAAACCTGAAGGGAGAAACATTTAACGTTTGCACAGGCGTGCCAGTGAGCATTACACAACTTGTCGATGCTGTAGAGGCTGTTTCGGGCAAAAAACTGAGCGTGATTCATGGCCCTGCCCGAGTAGGAGACATAAGAGAGAGCTATGGAGATACTTCTAAGGCTATTGCGAAGTTGGGTTTCAAATCAAAAATAAGCTTAAAGCAAGGACTGAATATTATGCATGAGTCTTTTTAGTAATTCAGTACAAAAGATCAGATAGAACGCGCGCTTTTTTCATCGTTTGCTTTTATTATAGATTTTCTTGGCGCCGACCAAAAAACACTGGGTGGTCTTCAGACCAAGACAACGACCACTTTTGGCGCCATCGCAAAGAATCTATGGAAATCTATGGGAACCAATTGTGACCTCTTTGCATTCAGGCTAGACCAGCGTGGTCCCATCTTAGACCAAAGTCAAGCCAAGGGTGCTAGAACTGAAAATCTATGGAAATCTATGATCTTCGCATAACTAGTTCATAACCGTTGAATCTGATTCTAAAAAAGCGAAAACCGCGAAGGCAGAGATTACTCTGCTTGGATGCTCACAGTAGTCTTGTTGGAAAAATGCACTATGAACGTAATAGTTGGTATAGCCTTAACACTTCAAGGACTTTCTTGAAAAACTCCTGGTTTTCTTTGTACTCCGGGGGTACTGACCGAGTTTTCCTGCTCTTTTTCCTAGCCCGCCTTCTTTTCTCTGCGTCCTGCGTTGCTAAAATCTGAAGTTGCATCTTAAACTCGGAGTTTGCGCTACAAAGCTCATCTAACTCTATGTGGAACAGCGCTGCGGCTCTAGCGTTTGGATCGTATGGGTAGCAAAAATCGGCTATCGCAAATGCCGAAACGGCGTCGTGAAAAAGTTCCCTGTGCCTTTTTCCAAAAATCAGGTAAGGTTCATCCATTTTCCTGTGAATCTTCCAATAGGCTTTGCCAAAACACTCTCTATCGAAAAAGACATGCACTCTATGGCTCGGCAATAGTGTCACCTCCAAAAAATCGTGCAAAAACGCCCCTGCCGACCAATGCTTCCTTAAAACTCCGTCGCGAAAGTGCTAACACGACAGCGCAACTGCTAACAACAGAATTTCCGAAGACTCTGCAACCGGTTTTACCCAACCGCGTTCTCGACTCTGAAGCTCTCATGCTATTCTTCTTTACATGGAATCTTTAAAAGCTTTTTTAAGAAAATGCACACTGTTCTATCTCGGTAAAAAGCTTCTATTTTCTCCGTCTGTATTGCAAGGGCTGCTAAGGTCTATGAGGCGTGTTTCCCTGACCGAAATATGTCGCGAAAGCAACAAAATTATTCGATTACAGAATTGTCAGAGGGGTATGCTTCTTAAATATTTATTCCAGAGGTAAGCTGCTGCGTAGCCTGCGACAGCGCCTGTGACCGGTCCCATGAAGGCCACCATCATATCCAACGTCTGAGACTGCTCAACTATTTGCGGAAAGATTGTGCTGGCAAAGTAAGTTACGAATCCAATCAGCAGAGTGCTAACCGCCATGGCTATCATTAGCCTGTTACGGTTCACGCCTTCACTGGTGGCTTTGACTTTGAAGAGAAAAAGTGAAGCATCCACCATTACTCCGAAGAGGAAAGCGTAAATGATTGAGAACGGAATTAGGGCAGGTCGCCACAAACCCGTAAGTATGCCGCCGACGGCGCCAACATAGGTTGCGCCTGCGCTTTTTATGAAGAGAGCGCTTAGAGCGAGGAGAACAGCGTCCACAACGATTAGGATTTTGTCAATTGGGAAAGGGACGAAGACTCTGGTTACGAACATGATGGAGCCGAACAATGCGATGATGAATAGCCGGTATGCTTTTTGCACGGGTGCCCGTCCTTTTCTAACTAAGTGGTGAGTTTTGAGTTAAAAAGGTTGATGCGGCTGCGTCGGAATCGTATTGTTCAAGAATTTTCTGGGTTAGGTTCGATGGCGGGGTTGTATTTGATGTTCTGTTGCGCTCTCAGTGACTACCCCCTCCCTTTAATTAAGGGTGAATTCCAACGTGAAGCGAGATCCTGCATGATTGCAGCCGAAGTACGACGTTTTCAGTGAAGGTGTTTACGTGCCTTCTTTCGTTTTCTCTGCCTGTTCAGGCTGCATTTTCTTGCCGCACCTAAAGCAGTAAACGGCGCTGCTTAGGTTCTTCTCCCCGCAGTTTGGGCAGACAACAGGTTCTTTGGACAACGATTTTTGTATGTTGTTTCTCGCCGTTTGGAAGGCTTCCTGCATCTCTTTTGCTGCGATGCTGAAGGCTCTCTCCATTTCCTGACTCATCCTAGTGAACGCTTCACGCATCTCGTCTGAAGGTGAAGCCACGTTTATTTTCATACCTTTCACGGTTTTGGTACCGCATTTCGGGCAGAAAACCGCGTCCTTGGGAAGTTTCTCGCTGCAATTAGAACAATACGCCATATACACGCACCACACCAAACAGGGCGGAACCGAAAATTTAAGCCTTACGTGAGAAAAGCTTCGCAATCTGAATGATTTTTGTGGGCAAGCTTTGAGCGCTCTGCTCGATAAGGGCATTCAAATCCCAATTAATAGACAAAATTTTTAAACCCCAAACTCCATATGAAACCAAGGGTTCGGTTTATGTTCTGGGCTGAAGGAACAAGTGGAAAATTACTATCCTTACTTTTGTTTTTTTATCGGTTTACAGCTGCTGACTGCACAGTTACTTTTCAGGCTGGAGAAACTTCCAGCGTAACTTGGCCAGTGCCGTCGAGAACAGTCGTTCTGGCGGAACACGCGCAAAAAATTTGATGATGTAAATGAAATGCAAAATCACAATCACTCTGACAACTCTTTTTCTTCTATTCTCAGCTTTAGCTGCGATAATTGCATCGGCGGAAGTTAATAACACCTACCAAGAGGTGAATCCCCTTGTGCTTTTTGACGATGAAGGAACTGCCTTTTGGAGTGCCTATAACGGTGGAACTGGCTCATTAGCGACTTCGGTTGTGAATGAAACTGGAGCAGTGCAAAGAGGTAACTCCAGCGTCAAGGCTGTGATAACATCTGGATCATACCAATATGCGGGATTCTACCATTTCTACAGTTCAGCGGTAGATTGGTCAGCCTATAGCGTTATTTCTTTTTGGTTAAAAGGTTCAAACTCAAGTCAATACATTACTTTCGCAATTATGTCTCCTAATGGCGATAGTTACTTGGGAACATTGATTAGAGATAATTCTACGGGATGGCAAAACTACGTCTTTGACCTTAATGAAAACATAATCAAGGAAGGTCACTTTTTCAAGGTTGGAAACCTTAACTTATCTCAGGTTGGGGGAATAGAGTTCGTATTTGACGCCCCAGACATAATTTATGTTGACCGCATGATTCTTGATACCGCCCCAACTCCTACTCCTACACCCACTTCTACACCTATTCCTACTCCTTCTCCTTCGCCAACCTTAACTCCTACTCCTTCTCCTACACCAACGCCTACTCCTATTCCTACACCAAATGAAACCCCCACACCTACGCCAGAACCTACCAATCCCACGCCAACAACTTCAACCCCAACTCCAACAAATCCAACCCCAACACTATCACCCTCATCCTCACCCTCCCCAACCACATCGCCTTCGCCAAGCCCAGCACCCTCGCCCTCTTCAACTGACGCCGCAATAGCCGCAGCGGTAACAACGACTAGCGCTGCCGTAGTTGCAGTTGGTACTTTCGCCGTGGCAACAGTATTAGCTGCAAACGCAGGCGAAGCGTTCTCGGCTGCGATTCCTCGCCAATTACTGGAATTGTTCGGTATGCTTGGAGAAGAAGTGTTCAAAACAATCGGCGAAAAAGAAATAGAAGCAAAAAAGAAAGCTCCCTTTATAAACAAAGCAGAATTGATAGCGCTGACAACTTCTGTGTTAATCATGATTTTTGTCTACAGTTTCGCAGAGGCTGGAGGTCTTGAACGCTTCCTAAACCTTGAGGTGTTAGCTGAGGTGGTTCCAATTGTCTGTCTTACAGTTTTGATAGCGAGAATTACATCGATGTTCTCTGACGCGATAGCTGCAAAAATCTGCAATCTTAAAAAGAAATTTTGCCTGTGGCCATCGGGCATTGTGGCAATTCTGGTTTCAGGTTTGCTATTTCTTTTTCCTTTTGCAATTCCCTGGATCACGAGGTATGAAGGATTGAATTTGAGCCCTAAGAGCAAAGCTTTGATGATGCTGCTAAAGACGTTGATAGTCATGATTTTGGCGCTTCCATTTGCTGTTCTCAGCATGGTTGGTGCTGAGGAAATAGGTAACTCTGGGCTTCTGATAGTCTTGGCGTGGACGGCTGCTGGTTTAATACCGTTGAAACCGATGGCTGGAAAATTCATCTTTGCCTATAAGAAGAGCCTCTCAGCACTCGCGTTAGCTTTAATTATAATCCTTCTGTACGGATTCAGTTTAGCCTTCTTTGAGCCAGTTGTGTACTTGACAGCTGGGGCAATATCAGCATTACTAACAGCTATAACGTTAGTATTTTTGAAAAAGAGTTTGAAAAAAACAACGATAGAGAAGACTAAAATTTGAATTTGTGTACTTTAGGCTGAACGCCCTCACTGAACTCTTTTGCCAACTGCTCCAGAAGCGCCCGTTGCTGCGCCGTTATCTTCTCAGGAACCGCAATCCCAACGCGCACTATAAGATCGCCTCTGCCGTAACCTCTGAACCGTGGCATCCCTTTGCCTTTGACCCTTATTACTTCCCCCGGTTGCGTTCCCGGACGGATTTTCACGGTGGTTGGTCCTTCCAAAGTGGGCACTTGCATTTCCGCGCCAAGAACCGCCTGCGGATAACCAATCATAAGCACGTTATGCAAGTCGTCTCCATCCCTCATGAAGAGGTCATGGGGAACAATGTGGACGAGAACGTAGAGGTCGCCGGGTTCGCCTTCGCTGGACACCATTTCGCCTTCGCCTCTGAGCCTAAGCTGGTATCCTTCATCTATGCCGATTGGCACTTTCACGGTTATTTTCCGTCGTTTTCTAACTAAGCCTGAGCCTCGGCAGTTCCTGCAGGGCGAATCAATTAACCTGCCTCTTCCCCTGCACTCTGGGCAAGGCGTAACTTGTACGAACATGCCGAAAGCGCTTCTTCGCATGTGCTGAACCTTGCCCTCGCCATTACAGCGTGGACACGTTCGGACTTGCGTTCCTGGAGCGGCGCCTGATCCGCTGCACATATCACACTTCTCTGTTCTCGGGACCTCAATTTCCTTCTCTGTGCCCCGTGCTGCTTCTTCCAAGGTTATGTTTAAGTCGTAAAGAAGGTCTTGTCCCCTGTTGACTTGTTCGCCGTAGCCTCCTCCGAAGCCGCCGCCGAAAATTTGGCGGAAAATGTTTCCGAAGTCGAAGCCTGACCCTCGGAATATGGAGTCGAAGTCTGCGCCTCTGAAAATGTCTTCTTGCGTGTAGCGCTGGTCAAATCCTGGGCGGCCCAATGTATCGTACTGCTGCCGTTTCTGGTCGTCGGACAAAACAGCGTAGGCTTCAGAAATCTCCTTGAATTTTTCTTCTGCTTCTGGCGACTTGTTCCTGTCGGGGTGGTACTGCATCGCCAGTTTCCTGTAGGCGTCTTTTATCTCGTCTTTAGGCGCGTTTTTCTGGACGCCGAGAACCTCGTAGTAATCTCGTTTTTCAGCCATACTTTCATCTCTTGTAAAGTTTATTTGTAGTTGGTTGGGGAAGCTGGGGGAGTTCTTGGGTAGTCAGCATAATCTTAAGCCTACGAGTCTGCGTAATTATCGTCATGCTGTGGAGGCTTTTGAGCGTTGCGCCTCTACGCCGTTTGAGTCGGTGTATTTGGATTCTGCCAGAGTACATGAAGCACTTAATAAGTTGGATGAACTGCTGGATGATAGTAGCTGGAATAAAGTGCTGGTGCTTCTGAAGCGGTACGCGAAAAGGATATATCGGAAGATGAACCAAAACATGCCTGATACTACCATGTATTATACATGCCCAAATAACATATTAGGAAAAGAAAAATGGCTGAAACTTGTTGAGGTTACGCTGGAGGATTTTGAAGGTTCCTCCTGCGGAACTTCAAATAAAAGTTTTGGCTGATGGAAAAACAGAAGAGAAGGCGAAAAAAGATGATTGAAAAAGCTTATAAGAAACGCAGATTTCTGGTCATGTTACTTCTTTTTATGCTTGCTTTTGCAGTATTCGTTTCACTGATTCAGATTCCACAAACCAATGCGCAGACAAACGTTGTAACAACAGCTGAAATCGGTTCACCGACTGCGGTACCACGGCAAAGTTTCCGCGATGACACCTATCACTATTTCTGGCTATTCTACCCTTCGGGAAATGTATTATACTATACGTCCAGTTCTAATGGAACAACATGGGGAGGCGGGACGTCTATTACAACACTGGCAGGAAATGGATGGTGGCACTTTGATGTTTATTATGCTGGTGGAACAACTATTAATCTGGCATTTTACAACAGCACAGCTTTGTATTATGTGAGTGGAACATTGGGTAGTGGCACAATTTCTTTTGGTACAATGTACAGCGTAGATGACAGTGCGACGATGATAGGTGTACCTTCGTTGACAGTTGACACCAACGGCTATCCATGGTTAGCATATTATACTTATGATGGTTGCAATGTTACTAAAGCTACAACTACAAGTGGAAGCAGTTGGGGTATTCCAACACGATTTTCAGACACTTCAGGTATGTCCTTATATCGACAATCATCTGGTAAAATTTATGCGCTTTATATGAGCAGTAATCACTATCCAATTTACGGAAGGCTTTTTAATGGGTCTGACTGGGAAAGTGAACAAATAACCGTGAACGACTTTTGTAAAGGATATTGGTACAGTGCAGTAGTAGATAATAATTGGAATATACACGTTGCAAACTTCGATTTTGCAAACCATGACGATGACATTGCTTACAGTTGGTATAATGCTACTTCCAAGACTTGGACTGACCCATTTGGTTTAGCAAAGGCTGGTGCCCCTCGTGCGTTTTTGGGAGGCATTACGATAAATTCAACTTCTCAGGACTTATATGTTTGGTATTTCAGGTCAGACATAGTTTATTATCGTAAGAATGTGGGTGGGTCATGGTGGTCTGAGACCGTAGCGTGGAATCGTACAGGAAACGCAATCTATTCAGACTGTTTCACCGTATATGCAAATACTTCTGATTCTTATGTTGGAGGTTTTTGGCTTGAGGGTTCAGGTTCACCGTTTAATATTGTTCATGGAGATTTAGGAATTACAGACAACGCTGCTCCAGGAGCTATACCTACTTTTACTCCTATACTTACACCTACACCCACTCTTGAAGTTCCAAGTCCCTCTCCAGAAATATCAGCATCACCTTTGATACCACTGAAGACACCAGCTTCATTCACAGTTCAAGACATAATTGTAGGCACAACAATAATTCTCATTGCGGTCTTGATAGTGGCAGCTGTAGCCCAGCGCAAGTTAAAGCGCAGAATCAAAAAGCACGACAGTTTAAATGGAAAGGAAATGCCGAATTGAATAAGCCTTCACTTTAACTTATGCCTCTTCCTCTAACTCTATGTTTAATCGCTGGATGCAAAAGAGGCGCAGCAACGGGCGCTTCTGGAGCAGTTGGCAAAAGAGTTCGATCTATTAAAATGAAACTGATCGCTCCACTTTTCGTAACGAAAAAAGTTAGAGATTACAGGAGGCTCATGGAAAGATTCCGATGGTTCGTTCTGGTTCTATGATTAACTAAGCGAGACTGTTTGTTGCTGTTTCAGCCATACACGTTACCGCTAAGCTGGAAGATACATTTGCTGGATTAAGACTGTTTCGCTGGTTACTTTACTTTATAGTCTTCCGAATCCACCACTTTTTCATCGCTTCCGCCTGAAGATGGTGAGGGTTCTTGACCCTGTTGCGGTCCCGCTTGAGCTTGCTGTCCTGCCTGCGCCTGTTGCTGCGCCTGCTCTGCAGCTGCTGCCTGCTGATAAATCGCCGTGCCAACATCCTGCAAAACTTTGCCAAGTTCATCAGTCTTCGTCTTCACCGCTGCCATGTCAACTTTGGCTAAAGCGTCCTTCAAAGCTGCCACTGCTGCATCTATCTCGCCTGTTTGCTCCTGCGTGAGCTTGTCTGCGAGGTCTTTTTTGGTTTTCTCAGCTGTGTACACCATGTTATCCGCGTTGTTTCGCAATTCGGCTTCTTCGCGTTTCTTTTTGTCTTGCTCAGCGAATTGCTCGGCTTCTTTTACCATGCGTTCCTTCTCTTCTTTTGACAGCTTCGCGGATGCGGTGATGCGTATTTTTGCTTCTTTGCCTGTGCCGCGGTCTTTGGCTGTGACGTTTAATATGCCGTTGGCGTCGATGTCAAAGGCTACCTCTATCTGGGGCACACCTCTTGGCGCAGGCGGAATACCCTCCAGGTTGAACATGCCTAGAGAAACGTTGTCCGCTGCCATCTGTCGCTCTCCTTGAAGCACGTGAATAGTGACTGCAGTCTGGAAATCCGCTGCAGTCGAAAACACTTGGCTTCTCTTCGTCGGAATTGTGGTGTTCTTTTCCATTACCCTTGAGAATATGCCGCCCAATGTTTCGACTCCAAGTGACAACGGTGTAACATCAAGCAAGAGCAAATCGTGGACTTCGCCGGTGAGCACACCCGCCTGGATAGCCGCGCCGATGGCAACGCACTCCATTGGGTCTAGGCCTCGCTCTGGCGCCTTGCCTAAAATCCGCTCCACGAACTTCTGCACCAAGGGCATTCGAGTCATGCCGCCTATAAGGATGATCTTGTCAACTCCCTGAGGAGTCAACTTGGCGTCTTCAAGCGCTTTCACGAGGGTTCGCTCAGTTTTTTGAACGATAGGCTGGGCTAAAGACTCAAGCTTAGTCCTCGTCAAGGTAAGATGCAGATGTTGTGGTCCCGTGTTGGTAGCGGTCAGGAAGGGCAAGTCAATATCTGTGCTCATTAACGTGGTAAGCTCTATCTTGGCTTTTTCTGCGGCTTCTTTAAGTCTAGCCGAAGCCATTTGGTCGTTGGTGACATCGACGCCCGTTTGCCTTTTGAACTCTTCCACGATGTAACCCATCACGGCTTTGTCCACATCCGTGCCGCCTAATTGGGTATCTCCGCTTGTGGAGAGCACTTGGAAGACGCCTTTGCCGAAATCCATAAGGGTCACGTCGTGGGTTCCGCCGCCGAAACTGAAAACTAAGATTTTCATTTCCTTCTCAAGCTTGTCAATACCGTACGCGAGGCAGGCAGCGGTGGGCTCGTTGATTATTCGCATGACTTCAAAACCTGCAATTTCGCCCGCGTCTTTGGTGGCTTGACGTTGGTTGTCGTCGAAGTGCGCGGGAACCGTGATAACTGCTTTTCGGATGTTGCCGCCCAAGTAAGTTTCAGCATCTTTCTTGATTTTCTGCAGTATAAACGCGCTAATCTGCTGCGGAGAATACTCTTTTCCGTAAACGCTGACTTTAGAGTTGGTGCCCATTTTCCGTTTTATCTCAAAAATTGTTCCTTCTGGATTCGCTGTGGCTTGACGCTTCGCCGACTCGCCGATTAATAATTGGCCGTCCTTGGTGAAAGCAACGACCGAAGGGAACATTTTTCCCGCCATTGTGGGGCCTTCCGCGCTGGGAATTACCGTGGCGTGCCCGCCTTCGAATATGGCTGCGGCACTGTTTGTTGTTCCAAGGTCTATACCTAACACTTTTTCTCCAGTTTGAACTTTACTCATTTACATTTTCCTCCTTGTTTTGTGACTTTGAAGATGGTTTAACCGAGACCTTAACTATGCTTGGTCTAATAACTTTGTTTTTCATCATATAGCCTTTTCTCACTTCTTCAACCACAACGCAGCCCTCCGCATCATCGCGTTCTTCAGCGGCGATGGCGTTGTGTTTTGAAGGGTCAAAAAGCTTGCCTTCGCTGTCTATGGGAGAGACTCCTTCTTGCTCAAGAATCTTTCGGAGCTTTTTAAGCGTCATCTGCACGCCCTCCGTGAGTTTCTCTGCAGAGTTGGCTGTTTGAGCGGTCTTAACGGCCATTTCTAACTCGTCAACCACATCCAGAAGCTGGGTCACTAAGCATTCGGTGGCGCAGTTCTTTACCTGCTCGATTTGACGGTCGAAGCGTTTTTTTAGGTTCTCGAAATCTGCCTGCAAGTATCGTAAACGTGTCAGATATTCTTCGCTTCGCTTCTTCTCAGCGTCTAATTGCTGTTCAAGATCAGCAAACGACTCTTTCTGTGCTTTCTGTTCTTCATCCATTTTAGTAACCTTCCTAAGCGTCGCAACTTCTTAGGGTGCACAAACAGAAATATACGTTTCTCCGTTTTAAGAAGTTAAAAGAAATAAAAAAAATGTGGGTGTTGGCTTTTCCTTTTACATCTACATCGATGGCGGCGGTGGGGATGCTGCTTGAGCTGGTTTGAGCTGGAAGAAGGCTACGGCGATCAGTAA
>CAYGVV010000021.1:0-13484 GCA_964353395.1 uncultured Candidatus Bathyarchaeia archaeon
CTCTCTAATAACAGTCGCAGCCATCACTTTCATTTCGGTAGCACTGTGTGTCCCCCGTGTCAAACGGTTCCTCAAGGAGGCTGAGAAAAATGAGGCTTAACCACATAACAATAGTTCATCCCAGCCTGCACCTCATAGGCGGAGCAGAAAGACTCATGACAGACTTCGCCACTGGCTTGGCTGACAAAGAAACAACCGTTGAAGTAGTAACAGGCCAGTGCCACAGCATTTGGAGAAATGAACTCAGCCTCAAAAAGGAACGCATTTCACTGAAGGAGCTGGGAAAGATAGCGCCCGGCAACCTACAGTTCTGGCTCAACGTCAAGGGGTACGCAAAATCACTGGCGAAGCTCATCAGCCCAGACACCGACCTAGTCATTGCATCAAGGTTCCCAGCGGCATTGGCTGCAACTTTCTACCCTCGTCGGAAAAGCGTTAAGGTTGTCCACTACCTCCACGACGTCATGGTTCTCCACGAAAGAGAAGGACTGCAAACGCTTCCCAGAAGGCTCAGAGCTTTCTATCGGCTTATGTCTTGGCGATATGCTAAGGCAGACGCTGAAGCTGTTCGAGCATGCGACCTGATTATAGCGAATAGTCTCCTTTCAAGAAGAATCAATGCTGAACTGTTCAATATGACCGAGTCAGCGATGGAAGTGGTCTATCCCTGCGTCAACGCCGAGGTCGTTGCTGTCTCGTCGAGGGTGCCAGACATAATAAGCGAGTACGTAACAGGACGGAAGCCGATTATCTTTGTTCCGAGAGGAACACAGTTTTGGAGAAGACCGATTCTCTGCCTTCAAGCCCTCAAAGCCCTCAAAGTTGAAGACTTCATCGCTGTCTTCACAGGAGGCACAGACTACGAGGTTGCTGCCTTGCTCAAGCAGGCAAAGAAACTTGGAATATCCAGGAAGATTCTGTGCGTGCAGGAACTTCCGGATGAAGACTTAAATGCGCTGTATTCGCATTCAACGGTCGTTGTCTCAATTCCGAAATGGCAACCCTTCGGCATGGTTCCCCTTGAAGCTCTTGTTTGTGGAGCTCCATCAGTCATCTTCGATTCCAGCGGCGTCTCGGAAGTCCTGCGCAACGGCGTGGATGTACTCTGCGTGCCAGACGGAAACCTGCAGCAGCTAACAAGTGCAATCGAGACTCTCATCCTTGACCCTGAGTTCCGGAGAAAAATAGTCTCTAGCGGTCAACGAAAAGTTCTGCAGGAGTTCACTCTAGAGAGGTTTGTAGGCGAATTCAGAGAAAAACTCGCAAAACTTGGCGATTCTTGAGACAGAGACGGAATCAGGTTGCATCCACAACAAAGCCCAAATTGGCTGTGGCAAGCAAGAATTTAATATAAGTGCAGCCTACTCCAATTAATCCCCTGAACTGACTGAGTGTCCAAATGAAATTGAAATACAAAGCAGTGGCGCTTCTAGTAATCGTCCTTTCCTTGCTTACTGTAGCGCTCCGAGGTGCAGCCCCAAAGACCTACGAACAGACAGAAATACCTGCTTCCGAAATCCAGACAACGATAGTGTCATACAACCTTCAAAGCGACTTCGTCGTGAACGCCAGCAACTGGATGAAATACGACTTCAACATCAACAGCTCATTCAACGTGAACGATAACAGGATGCTTTTCTTAAAGGACGACTTCAGCAACGCTCCCCAACATCAGTACACCCGACTTTACAAGAACCTGAGTATAGACATTTCTAAGCTGCCAATATTCAGTATAAACATTAGCGTCTCTGGAGGAGCCATCTACCACATCCGGTTCGCAGGCAAGGACTCGTCGGGAAACGAAAAAACTGTCTGGTGGGAATCCTCACCGTTGGACGATATTCCTGGAAAATCGAAGTGGGAATATCACGTTGTTGATATGGCGTCGTTCAGTTATCGGGCAACTTCGGAGAACATAACTGAGATAACTCGTGTCGAAGTTATCCTTGACAAGCCGTCTTCTGCAAATGGAGGAGAAAAACAGCTATGTGTCTCCCACATTGCATTCTCTGAACGTTCTCTCAAAGCTACCAGAATTCCTGAAGGCGGAGTGGTTGTTTCTGGCAATGAAACAATCCAGGCGGTGATAATGAATGTACCCTCACAGTTTATGCCTGACGCAACATGGAATTTGCAGATGGCTGCAGTGACCTATTGCCTTACTTCCAATTTGTCATTTGGGTACAGGATGTATTTCTTGTCAGCAGAAAATGGGCTCCTAATTGATGGTCCCTCATTTGTGTCTCATGAAGCTTCTTTTGCTGACATTTACAAGATCGAAGCCCTGCTAGGTGAGAGCGATACATTTTCTGAGCAGCTGAGTTTTGTTTCGTCATTTCTTGGCAACTACTCGATAGTGATTCTCAAGGACGAATGGGGGCAATCGGGTTTTCAAACTTTCAGGCTTGACTCAGTTGAGGTAACCTCTCTCAAGAAAATAGGCGGAGGAGGCTAATCCGATCTTCGATTTCGGTTCAGTTTTCTTTGTAACTCTTGCTGTGGCAATAGCCACTGTGGTTGTTCCAGTCATACTTATCGCAACCATTTTGTTCAAAGTTTTCCAGTCCAAATCTAATGGCACGAAGCAGTTTTCCATTTTGTTAATAGTTGCTTTAGTTTACGGGGTTCTTGTCAGGTTCATAATTGCTCCGTTTACGGGGCATCCGGAGGATTTGGGGTACTGGACGAATCCGATTAGGTTGTTCTTTGGGTCTGGAGTGATGGACATTAGGCTTTATCCGATGCCCTTGACGTATTACCCTGTGTTGCTTTCTTACTCGCCTTATGCTTTGCTCAGGGTTTTTGGTTTTCAAGACGTAGCTTTCTTGGCGCATAGAATTGGGATGGTTGAGTCCCTTTTTGTCAAGGTTCCTTTTATCCTGTCTGACGTATTTAGCCTCTATTTCGTGTATAAAATCCTCGGCAGGCTGGATCCTAGTGCTTCCAGTAGGTCCAAGAGGATTGCGTATTCTGCGCTGTACTTTTTGGGTCCGTTGGTTATTTTGTCTTCAAGTGCGTGGCCTTTTGTTGATGGTATTGCTGTTGCGCTGTTTTTGGCTGGAATTTACTATGGTATGTTGCAGGAAAAGCCAATCTTGGGTGCATTGTTCTATGGTTTGTCGGGGCTGACGAAGTTTTTTGGTTTCTTAGGTTTTGTTCCTCTGTCAATAGATTTGATTAGGAAAAAGAGGATTTCTACGCTCTCAATTGCGCTTGCTATGGTTGCTGCAATTGCCTTCGTCGTTTACTTGCCGCTCCTCAACTTTAGCGGCTTCCAAAGTGTTCCTGAATTCTTCATGCAATTCCTCAGGGGCAGAGCTGGCTTTGGCTCGCAGAGTTCTTTGCTTCAATCGGATTCTTACTTCAGTTACTTGTCACTCATGGGTTTAAATGTTGATTCTTCATATCTCACTTATCTTTTAGCGGCGTTGCTTGCCGTGCTTACGCTTTTCTATGTTTTGAAGGTGAGAAAACTGGACATGGCGATTCAGAGAACAAGGATAATTGAGTTGTCACTTCTGTATTTCGTTGTTTTCTTTTTTGTCTTCTATTTGGTTTTCTATCGGGTATTCGAGCATTATTATTTGTTGGTTCTTCCACTTCTGATTATTTACGTGTACCGCAAGAAGCTGGCTGGTCCTTTGTTCGCTGGAGTGCTCCTTTCTATAGTCGCTGCTCCGATTGTTTTGCTCGGTTCTCTGGTCTATGGCGCTGGTTATTTTTGGATTCCTGTTAGCCTTCCTGCAGATACCTGCATAATGACTGTCATTCCTTCGACTGTTGCTGCGTTTGCTTTTTTGAGCCTGTTTGCTGCAAAGGGACCTCTGAGGGTTCTAAAAACTGGTGGGGGGTTTGCGGTGTCTGTTGGAGCAGCTACCTGGTTCACATTTGGCTTTGCTTACTTTGCTTATTATGGTGCTCCCTTCTTGGGCGCGATTTGGTACGTGATTTCACTCTTGGTGGCGCTCGCGGCAACTGCCTTTTTCGCAAAAGCTTTAAGGTGGCGAATGAACACAAGTCATCGCGACTAGCATGATATCTGTTGTGTGAGGGATGGCTGTAGGACAATGAAGGTTCTCTTGGTTTCCCCTCATATCTTTCCGGGTGGAGCTGAAAAGGTGGTGTTGCATTCGGCTCATCAGTTGCGTTCGATGGGCTGCGACGTTGGGATAGCTTCACTTTCTTTGGACATAGAAGGGCTGCCGGAGAAGTTTAAGGATTTGTCTTACTTTCAGCCTGAGAAGCCGTTGGCGGTTTCTAGAGTAAACGATTCCAAGACGGCTTTTGAGTCGATTGTTAGAGAAAGTTATGCACTGTCGAAGCTGCTTAGGGCGCATGCCGGAGAATTTGATATTCTGAACCCTTTCAATTTTCCTTCTTACTGGGCGACGTTTCTCTCGCAAAAGCATAAACCTGTGGTTTGGACCAGCAGCGAAGTCTTGGGGCCTTATCGGCAGACTGGGGATCTTTACGAGCGGAGTGGTCTGTTTCGTTTAGCGTTGGGTTTCGGAGGGCTCGTTGATAAGTATCTTGTGAAGCAGGGAGTGGATGAGATTGTTACCTGTTCTAAGCTTAACCGTCGCTTGATCATGGAGCGGTACGGGAGGGTTGCGAGGGTTATTCCTACGTGTGTGGACTTTGAGTTCTTTTCGCAGAGTTGTTCTGACGCTAAGGAGAAGCTTGGGTTTCAGGGAAGCATCCTTCTTTTGCATGTAGGGTGGTTGGTGTCTTCCAAAAATCAGATTGTGAGCATCAGGGCTTTGCGTTTGTTGAAGAGGAAAATGCCCAATGCTAAGCTTGTGATTGTGGGTTCTGGACCTTGGGAAGGCATTTTGAAGGAAGAAGTTGCTAGGTTCGCATTGCAGGACAACGTTGTTTTCAGGGGTGTGGTGACCGAGGAAGATCTTCGGCTGCTTTACCAAGCCTGCGACTTGAACCTGTATCCTGTTAGGGACACAACCTACGGTTTGGTGCCTTTTGAGGTTCTCGCGGCTGGAAGACCCTCGATTGTTTCTGAGGAGTGTGGAGCGGCTGAGGTAATTGGAAGGAAGAAGATTGGCATCTTGATCAAGCCGGAGGTCGAGAGCTTGACGCAGGCTGCGGAGTTTGCCCTCCAGCATCCTGAAGAGATGGCGGCTATGGTGGAACGAGGCAGAAGGTACGTGCAGGAAAACTTGACCTGGGAAAAGTATGCTGTAGAAATGTTGGCGGTCTTCCGAAGCGTGCTTGAGTGAAAACCTGAGGGTTTCACAAGTCTTTTCGCAGCTATGTTTGGTCTTGGTGTGAGGCTTTGCGAACGTTTTTTCTTTGGCTGTCAAAATGGTTAAATCCATTCTTGTGCGTGTAGATTCATTATGGATTGCTTGATGTGCGTGCGCTGGTTGGGCTCAGAGCGTAAACCATCATGTGTTGATAGTGGTACAAGCAAAAGTGGAGCCTTCCCCTGGAGGTTTCGCAGTGAAACTTTTGAAGTGTCCTGCAGAATGTTCGGACGTGTTTGCGGTTGATGAATAAATTCAATGAGTCCAGTGACTCACGGGTCAGAATGCTGTTTCGAGATTCCGATTCTTTCTTGGCAAGCATTCAAACCCTATATCGAATGGACCGAGGCGACCGAATATACGTCAAAAGGCACTTCAGGAGGTGGTTGGAAACTGCGGAAATCTTGGAGACCATCGGCAAGCGAAAGGGTCTCATGAGCGTCTTGGATGTGGGTTGTGGTAGCGGTTTCTTCATGCTTATGTTTGGAGGAAAGCTAATCGGTCTCGACAGTGCTGAAAACGTTGATGTGTGCGCAAAGCGGGGACTCCAAGCTTACGCCGTTGACTTGGAAAAAGACCAATTCCCTCTAAGAGATCAAATCTTTGACGCAGCGGTGTGTCTTGAAGTTCTGGAACACCTCGCCGACCCGAATAACATACTAGATGAGATAAATCGTACGCTCAAGTCAGGCGGATACCTCATTATTTCGACGCCAAACGGTCGCATGCCGACTTGGCAAATTCGTGACTCTCTGTTCAAGTTCAGAATCGTTAGCCGAATCTATATGAATCGAGAGCTTAGAGAAGACGAGAAGCGCTACAGCAAAGAAGAACTGGAGCAACTGCTCATCTCACATAACTTTGAAGTGCAAGCCTTCAATTATCCAAGAATCCTCTTGCCAACTGATGATTTGCTGGCAGTTGCTAAAAAGTGTCGGTGAACGATGCGCTGCCACATAGATTCTTTCTGATTCGGCGGACGCCGTCTGGTTCGCTTGAAGCATCCTAAACTGGAGGAAGACATTGTGAAAACAGGGAAACAGTGCGTCCTAGAAAACTTATCATAGACAAATACGAAAAGGACACGCAAAGTGTCTTCAGGACGTGTATCGTGTTCTGGGCGCAAATGAACCGTTCTATTAAAACAGCGTTCGAAGGCCTGAAATTGACAAGCAATAGCATATTAACGAACTGCATCAGTGACTGACAAAGGATAAGCTATGTCACTTAAGAGCCTTGCATGCGCCTTTTCCAGTTCAAAAAATAGCTCAAAGAGGTCCTAACTTGTTCTCTGCAAACGTGATAATAGTAATCAATGACTGACGTATTATAACTGCAATAGTTGCAAAGCTCAAAGCGGCCTCTGCCAGATTTGATCCTGTTCACGATTGCAGCGTAATCGCAATCATGCATTAGGAGATTTCCAATTTTGTGACGAAGCCCAAAATCGTTGCAGCAAAGATACACATCACCGTTTGGCAACAGTACCGGTGAGGGATTAGTAAACTTGTAACAAAATACAAATGGCCTTGAAGTCATCTTAATTTCCCTCACAACATTTTCACGATTGTTACTCTTGAATTGCCTCGTCATAGTCACAGTTGTTACGTTTTTAACCTTACGAAGCACTGCAGAGACATTACTTCTATATCCTAGACTTAACGGAACAGGCATAACCTCACCATCAGGAAGGTGCAAGCAAAAAGTTCTGAACCTGTAACGTAAAAGTCGTTCCACATCAGTTTTTGATGCCCCATATAACGTCGTGTAAAGGCTGACCGTATAACCACGTCTAAATGCCAAATCAATCATCTCCAGGCATCTTGAATTGGCAAATGGCTCACAGAAACCAGAAAAGATAATCTCAACGTAAGAGGGGATTTTTGAGAGCATTTTGGCAAAATCGCGTAGATCCAACAACTGTCTGTTTGCGCCATACTTTTGTATGAGAACCTCTTGAGGACAATATTTAAGGCATTTTACGGGGCAACCCACTTTTGTCGTAATCTCTATTGAATACGGTGGCACAGGTTTTAGTATAGGGTTGGCGATTTCCATGTTTTATCTTCAATCTTAAACATTCCCCGCAGGAGGCTTTAATATGCTTTTGTATGCTGCGGGCTTTGTGTTCTATCTAGTGGACTCAGGTCAGTCCAAAAAAGTTAACCAATTAGAAGACGGCACTGTTCTATCTAGACCCAAAGGTTTTTTATTTACTCGGAGGGAAATTCCCTGATGCAAGCATCTAAAATTTGTCAAATTGCCGCTGAAGGGAAATTTCACAGAAGCCTTGAAAACAAGCAAGTTTCATCGGAGGCTTCGCAGTGAAGGTTAAGGTAAAAAATGTCATTACGGTTTCTCTCATCCTTCTGTTTTTGCTTGGTGTTGCCCAACAATTCATACCTGCAGGCGAGGGTCAGCAGAGCAACGTAGTAGTTGATAAAGCATACTGGATGCGATTGGCTACGAACGCTTGGCAATACTACCAGCCAGGTAACGGCGTAGATGGCACAACGGGGCTCCACAGCGCTGCCCTTAATTATCCCTACTTCACTGGCTGGGATTTGGCAGTTTACATCAACACCATAATGGACGCCCAGAAACTCGGAATCGTATCTAAAGACGGTAAATGGGGTGCAGATGATAGAATTGATAGAATAGTGAGTTGGCTTCAAACGATGACACTCACCTCCGATAATTTACCTTACGTGTGGTATGAATCGAGGACGGGCCGCCCTGCTTTGGGTTTAAGCAGCGTAAGCACTAACGTCTACGATTATGGGAATCTCTTGATAGCATTACATCGTTTGGAAGAGTATAGACCTGACTTAGCTGGAACAATAGATAACACAGTGAAAACGCGGGTGAACAGTAGCATGCTTGCGTCACAGGTTGTACCCCCCTATTACCCTTATGATTACTATATTGCTCATGGCTTCAGGTATTTTGGTTATGACACGCCTCAAATTTCCAGTGCGTTGAATCTTTTGAATGATCTGGTGAGTCAGCCTAAGATTGCGGTGTATGGCGTGCAGCTGCCGAAAATCTCCATTGATTGTGAACCTTTACTGTGGGGCATGGTTAACCTTGATCCTGAGCCGCTTCTGACTGAATTGATGCGGAGCGTTTATCTTGCTCATGAGGGACGCTATAACGCGACTGGTAAGTTTACAGCTTTTAGCGAGGGAAACACTGGGCTGGATTTTCCTAGTTACATTTATGAGTGGATTGTTACTTCAGTTGGCGACTCATGGTACATGTCGCCGACCATTACGCCTATTGCTTATTTTAAGGTGGCAGTTACCTTCTTAGCCTTTTACAACACACCATTCACAAGGGATATGGTTTCGTATCTTGAACCTCCTCTTCTCACATATGCAGGTTTTCTAACGCCTGCAAGCGGATACAGGGACGGCGTTGACGAGAGCGGGCGTGTGGTGACAACTATCACCGATAAAACCAACGGGCTGATAATAAGTGCCGCGAGATATTGGGTCGATAATAATCCAGGTCCAAGTTCTTCGCCAACTCCTACTGCTTCGGCCAGTTCTAGTCCTACTCCTTCATTGAGTCCGAGTCCCACACCCCATCCTAGTCCTTCACCTATTTCTAGTCCTTCACCTATTTCTAGTCCTTCATTGTCTCCCAGTCCATCCACTTCTCTTAATCCTTCGCCTTCTCCTTCAATTAGTCCTAGTCCATCAGATAGTTCCAGTCCTTCGGTTAGTTCTAGTCCTGCATTCAATCCACCTGCGGACTGGCTGACTGAACCCATAACAATCGTTCTCCTTGTCGCTATTAGCTGCTTGTTCGCATTTATTCTGCCAATGATTTTCTTAAAGAGAAATAATCCAAGGAAGCTCGCGAATTTTTCCGAGTTGGTTGCTGAAGGTTTTGCTTTCTGGGTTCACTTTGGGGTTTCAGTCCATAATCTTAAATAGCTACATGTGGGCGATTGTTGCATCAAGAGTTAAGATGCACGAGCGTATAGGCCGAGGGGATCAAACCCACATGCTTGGAGACACACCGCAGGGTAGCGCTTTCCGTTTTCTGAGTAAGGCGCCGGAAAACCTGAACCCAGTGCCCCAATTATTCAAGGAAATCTACAGTGTCCATGGAATCGCTTTTTACGCGTACGAGGCGGTATCTTGAACAACAGCTTAGCATTGCTGCAAGCGCTGCTAAAAAAGAACAAGTACCTACTCGCAGCCTTCATAATTCCATTATTGGTTAGAAGCATACCTGTGATTCTGTCATGGCCCTACCCCATAGGATTCGACACAATAGGGTATATTCCCCTGATTCAGAAAGGTTGGGTGTTTTCCCTTGGTCCTATTGGCTTTCTGAAAACGACTGGTATGTTTTATGCTGTGGCGGCGTTGCCTTACGGGTTGACTAATGATGCAGTTGCGGTGGTAAATGTTCTCGGACCATTGCTGCTTGGTGCTTTGTGCGTCATGATGTATCTTTACGCTAGAAAGGGGCTGGGTTGGAGTGGATGGAAGTCTTTACTTGTTGTTGTTTTGGTGTCTACTTACTTTGTTTCTCTGCGGGATTCATGGGACCTTTACAGGCAGATGGTTGGGCTTATCTTTTTAATGGCTGCGCTTATCTCATTGAAATCGTTCAGTTCGCCTCGCAGGTATTATGTGGCATCTGCTTTTATGGTGCTGACCGTTTTGAGCCATGAGCTGGCAGCAGTTATCCTGCTCTCCGTTGTCGGGCTCGAAGCTGTACGGTTTCTAGTTAAAAAGTCAAGAAAAGAGTTTGCGTATTTGGCGGTTTCGGCTGTTTTGCCTTTGGCTTTGTTTCTGTTCCAGAGGTATTCTCCGCAGCAGGGCGCCTTGACGCTACCTTCGAGCCCTATAGCTTCTGGGTCTTCTGTAGGCTTAGCTTTGTACATGGGTGGGTTACTGGTTTATTGCTATGCTATTATTTTACCCTTGGTGCTTCTGGGGTTAGTGGGTTTGAAGGATTCGGCTCTGAGGTATTGGGCTTTGTTGTGCTTGGGCATTCCATTGTTGGAGATGTTGAATCCTAACTTGCCATTTTATTACTGGAATCGGTGGGTCTATCTCCTCGTTTATCCGCTGCTGTTTTTCGCTGTTCAGGGGTTAGAGAGGCTTTGGCGATTCTCGCCAAGTTTTAAGGGCAATATAAGACGGTTGGTTCCTAAAGTTTTGGCTGTAGCCTATCTTTTTTCGCTTTTAACTTTGTCTGGCTTTTATTTGACGACAAGCCCGGAGAACGCGTTTCCCTATTTCTATCAGTATAATCCGTACTTGACATCTATTCCTTCATCTATGCTTCAGAACTCAATATCCATCCGGGATAATCCCTCATTAGTCAGCTGCCTCGAATGGCTTAACCAGAACACGACTATGAATTCTGTGATAGTTGAGCATTACGGTTTATACGATTTGGCAGTTATTTATGTGCGTGACCGGGTTATTGTGCCTATCAGTCACGATTCATCCACGTGGTCAAACGTGCAAAATGAAACCACGCTTGCTGACGGAATGGTTGCAGCCGCAAAGGAAGCTTCAGCGAATGGACACAATACGGTTTACACTGTTTGGTGGATTAAGGGTGAAGGGTGGTATCAGATTCCAAATCTGCCATCCGACTTCAAGGAGGTATACCGTGCAGGGAAAATGGCTGTATATTCATACGATCCAAAGGTTTAAGGAAACATTATGCCTCAAGAGGTTCAAGGTTTGGGCACGTAGCGCGCGCGCTAGCACGTCACAAAAGGTTTTTATGTTTACCTGATGAGTTAAAGGTCTAAATATTGTAGAGGAATGAGTTGCTAGAGCCAAAATCTGCGTCTCTCTGGATTGGGAAAATGTCTAGTGGATGCAACAGCAGGAAAATCTGCGTGAATGTTCATGGTTGCGCTGAGCCGAAGGCAGGAAATGGTGCGAATATGGCTCTAGGTAGGGTTTTATCAGTTGGCAGACTTGTTGAGGCTAGGCGAGCCGCTTTGAGGCGGGGCGTCTGGTTTAGGGCTTTAAATCGGGTTGAGAGGGGCGTGTTAGATCTCACCGTGAGATACGTTGATAGTATCAGAAGCACGAAGCTGGCCACGGTAGTGACGGCCATATTGGATAAGCTGAAGCTGGCATCGGAGAGCATTGCGGACAGAATGGTGAGGATAGTTGGCGTTCCTTTAGCCCAGAAAATGGGCAGCATAGCAGTGAGTTGGGGTAATTGTTCCGCCTCAGGGTGGGCGGAGGATCGTGGTTACGCGCGTTATCTCGCGTTGTGTTTTTCTTCGAAGCTGGCGGTTTCGTAAGTCCTGAGGCGTACGTTTGGTAACCGAGATCAAGTTGAAAAAGTTGAAGATTGATGTGGTTAGCGATTTGCATGCGATTAGAAGAAAACATGCGGGTTCTTCCTCAGAGGAAATGGAGCAAGTGGCTGCTAAAGTTCGTGAAGAGATTAATAAGCGAAAGAAATGATGCATTGATGTGGCTAACACGAGTAAATGCGTTTTTGTTAGTGGTAAGCGTTAATATAGTTGATCTGACGATTAGGTTTCCATGAAGACTGAGGAAACGCTTATGCAGAACAGTTGTGGTGTGCGACGTTTTGAGGCAGATAACCTTGGTTGAAATGATGCAGAACAACAACAGTTTAGGAAATGTGGCGACTGGTGCTTTGCATGAACCCCGTGTGGTTGTGGGTATTCCAGCGTTTAATGAGGAGATGACTATTGCGTGGGTTGTGTTGGGGGCTCAGAAGTACGGGGATGTTGTTGTGTGTGATGATGGCTCCTCAGATTCGACGGGTGAAATTGCGGAGCGGTTGGGTGTTGAGGTGGTTCATCATGAGCGAAATTCTGGTTATGGGGCTGCTCTGCAGAGTCTGTTTGGGCGGGCTCGAGAATTAAGGGCTGATGTGCTGGTTACTTTGGATGGGGATGGGCAGCATGATCCCTCTGAGATTCCGCGGTTAATAAAGCCCATTAATGACGGTGTTGCAGAGGTTGTTTTGGGCAGCAGATTCATGGATAAAAACGGTACTGCCGATATGCCACTTTATAGGCAGCTGGGCGTGAAAGTTATCACAAAGTTAGCTAATGGTTCGGGCAAAAATGGTGTTAGCGATGCACAAAGCGGTTTTAGAGCGTACAGTATGATTGCTTTGGAGCATTTGTCCATCTCCGAGACTGGCATGAGTGCCAGTGTCGAACTTTTGCGTGCGGCTAATAAGCGTGATTTGAAGGTTTGTGAGGTGCCAATTTCCTGCAAATATGCCAATGGCGCTGGAGGAAAGACGTCGACTAAGCATCCTCTCACTCACGGTGTAGGTCTTCTTATGTCCCTTGTCAAGCTCGTCGTTGAAGATAGACCCTTGCCCTTTCTTGGAATACCTGGAATAGTGTGCTTGGCTGTGGGTGCTCTTTTTGGCGTTTGGATGATTGAGATGTACGCGGCATCAGGTCAAATAATTACTAATGTCGCTTTAGCATCTATTGCGTTTGTGTTGATTGGCTTCTTTGCGTTATCAACTGCCATAATGTTGCATGCTATTGCGAGGCTTGCAGAAAGAACGAATGGAAAGCATTAGGGTACGTGGTGCGCGGTTATTGGCTTTCAGAATTTGAAAACTGGAAATTGGAATTTCCGATATTGATGAGATGTGATTATGGCTAAGGAAAAAGCGGGTTTTGGTGACTGGTGGATCAGGTTTCATAGGCTCAAAGAAGGTTTATTTTGAAGTGCTGAATCCTATTGGATGTGGAGAAGCCTATGCAGGTCAGTAAAACTCTGGAGCTTTCAGCTGTTGTTCGGAGAGAAGACGGGATTTACGTGGCTTTATGTCCTGAGTTTGATGTGGCAAGTCAGGGCAGAAGCGTTGAGGAAGCTTTGCGGAATCTTAAGGAAGCGCTTGAACTGTATCTGGAAGATGGGGATGTTGAAAAGCCTTCTGAAGCTGAGGCTCCGATTGTGACAATTGTTAAAGTGGATGTAAGTGGTTCTGCCCGTAGTTTCAGGGCGTAAAGTGGTTAAGGCCTTGACGAAGGCAGGCTTTGAGGTCGCTGGAAGAAAGGGCAGTCATATAAAGCTGAAGAAAAAGGTTGATGACAAGGTTTTTGTGGTAATTGTCCCCGACCATGCAGAGTTGGCAAGGGGAACATTGAAAGCCATACTTAGGCAAGCAAACATTACGAGAGAAGATTTTCTGAAACTACTTAAGTGTAAAGCTTGAGGGAAAGAT
>CAYGVV010000022.1:0-13374 GCA_964353395.1 uncultured Candidatus Bathyarchaeia archaeon
GGGGCTTTCTTGCTTAATATTGTGCATTATCCTAGCATTAAGCTGCTAAGAGAGATTGGACAACTTGAGACAGTTGTTCCTGGTTCTGGCGGTTTTGTCACATATTGGGTGCCAAATGCTACGTTTGATGAGGAACTAGAAAATGCAGCTCATGACTTCAAGCCAATTGGCTTTGGCATAAGAGTTGAAACCCCTTTGTTTCTCTATTCAAGATTCCTTCCTTCACAAGGAACATACAGGTAACCTTCGTTAAGCTTTAAACTAAATTTTCTTCATGTGCCTTCAAAATACTCATCATGCAAGTGCCTATTAGCTCTCCCTGAAGAACAAACTGTTCTCCCAGAAGAACAGCTTGAGCAACTTGGAGAAAACATTCACTTTCTCTAAGTCTCTCTCCCTTGTCTCAACCATCCTTTTTGTCACTTGCTTTTTATTCTGAAAACTTAGCAGCGTTTGTCTATGGGAAGTGACTGCAGCCTAACTAGGCTATGTGATTCTTGTGGTAAGCGTATTCAAGGTACTAATAGGCACTGTCAAAAATGTAACATTTGTTTTTGTTTCCTCTGTGGAATAGAAATCATGCTTAAACAAGGCAAACTCCTGCCAGAGTGCCCCATATGCAGGGGAAAACTCGAATAAAAATTCAACCTGCATCTGAATTAGGTTTTCCAAGCAAATAGTCCGCGATAGTCAAGCATCCGCAACTCTTTCCATTAAATTTCTTGAAGCTATTGTTTCTGCCATAAAAACTGCGGAGTCACGTCGAATGAAAGAAATCATTCAAGCCAAACAAGTACACACAAAACAACACAAACAAATTCGGAGAAAACGCAACTTCCGTTTCCGCCTTTATATAAGGGGGCTATAGACTGCTCCAAGCAACAGTTCCAAGCGCTTCTTCCGTCTCTCAGATTCTCAAGCCAGCCAACTATAGAAGAAAAATCACAACAGAGCCCTAAAAAACATCAAAGAAAGGAAGATTCGTTAACTGCTTCTCCTAAAGCGTTAACGGATGCGGAAACGATTGGAGCCGAGAAAAGAAAAGGTTACTCGACTACTTGAATTGCGCCTTGTGGGCACTGAGCTTCGCAAGCTCGGCAAACCAAGCACTCATCAACCTTGACTGGTACGGATTTGCCGTCTTTTACCTCATAAACACCTATCGGGCAAGTGTTTACGCAAGTTTCGCACCCATTGCACTTGGAGTTGTCAACCATTATTTTCACCATATCTTATACCTCTATTAAATTTTATCAAAAACAAAAAAGAAGAATAAAAGCGTTTAGGTTAACTAACGGACTTCTCCACGTAGTCTCAATAAAAGTCCACTAATTACGGTTTCAGCTTTACTCTTTCGCCGCTCTAGGTCGGCAAGTTGTTTCCTGTACCCCTCTATCGGCAGTTCTCCTGTGGCGTGACGTGCTTCAATGGTGTTAATTACCAGTTCAACTTCGTTAAGCTCAACTTCTGCGAACTCTAACTGCCTGACTGAATCCGCGTAACTTCCGCCGGCACTGCGCAAGAGATCTTTCAGTTTTGCGATATTATGGTTTAAAGTGTTGAGTCGAAGCTCTAATGTTCTCCGTTGCACTTTGTATCGGCGTCTCGGCATTCTGCCTCTTTGCACTCTGGCTTCGAGTGACCTTATTTCTGAGGCTATTTTGTTTCTTTCTTCGTATGAGTCAGTGAACTCTTTAATGTTTTCTGGGCTAAGACCAACTGCCATCTTTGGCACCACAATCATCGGAGACGCTTTGGTCTTGGGCCTCATCCAAATGGCTGCAAAGACGCACCCAACAATTGCGACAGCCCACATCCAAGATGTTGGAAGTAAAGCTATCCACAGAGAACTATAGTCAAAGGTGACCTGCAATACATCCTCTGAGGGAATGGTGCTGTCTACGTAACTGATGCCTTTTCTGTTAACGGATAGCGTTTCTTGGAAGACGTTTCTAGTTAAGTCTGAAGAAGGCCCGATTGAGGATAGTTGCGGTGTTACAATCTTCGCACCCTCTGGTGGAGCGACTGTTACAGATGCTGAGTCAACGTAGTAGTTGCAATAAGGAAACAAATCAAGATCCAGAACAAACCGACCAGATTGCTGAGAAGAAACGCTAGGCAGCGAGTAATCCAAGGTCAGCAGGGAGGATTCACAGGGATTCATGGCCAGTATCAGGCTCAAGTTGGCCATTCGCGTGACGCTGCTGTCTTGAAGTTCAACTGGCAACGTTCTCCCAAATCCATCTCTTGCAACGACGTTTGAAGCGCTAGCCGGCAAGTTAATTTCAAAGGAACTTATGCTGCCAGTTGAGTTGTTGACAAGTCTGTAGTTGTCTGTGCAGGTAATTGCGCCTGCAGGGTTTATGTTTACTTGGCGTTTCAAAGTTGGAATGTTAACTATTTGAAGATAGCCAGTATCTATTGAAAAAGTTGCGGTTGCGGGCGAATAAGCTAAAGCCTCTAGATTCTGCTTAACGTAGTTAGTTCCGTTGATTGCTCCATCGTTCTTGTTGATGCTTATGCTGGTAGCGTATGCGGGAAGACTAAGGGTAACGTTACATTCTGCTGCGGCTGTTACAAAACTGGGATATGCGGGGAAATCAAGTTGGAATCCACTTGATGTGGGAGTGAGAAGACTGTTTGAAAGGATAAAGACAACGGTGAAAACTTGAGAAGACCCAGCTGGAAAACTTACGCTGGCGCCGTAGTAACCGCTTTCCTGCAGTTGCACGCCAAGGGTCATTGGAAGAACTTTGCCGTTGCTGTCGTAGGCTATGCCTTTCAGCACGTAGGAGCTGTATTTGTAGGGAACCCCTATTTGGAAACTATCCGGCATTTGCCCTGATGTTTGTATGGTGTCTCGTATGACGATGTGACCTGAATACAGGACTTCAACGTTGTGGTCCACATGTTGTATGCTGTAACTTGTACTCTGAGCATGGACTGCTTGTATGTTGAAGGTGAAAGGCAAGAACATAGCTAGTGAAAGAATTGCTAACGCAAAGACCATGGCGGTTTTCTTCACTTGAATTCCTCTAGGTGTCAGTTTTCTTTATTTTACCGTGAGCTTGTTTATTTACTTTTAGAATAAAACGATGCTATGCTTTGCATGTATATAGGCTTTCGTCTAAAGGAAGCCAACTGCAAGCAGAGAGCAAGACTGGAAGATTGTTTATGCCGAGTTTATGGGTACTCTGTTGCTCGGAACAGTCTATAGCCCCCTTATATAAAGGCGGAACCGCGTGTGGCGTTTTCTTCGTTTTTGTTTGTGCAGTTTTGCATGTGCTTGCTGTGGCTGTTTGTTTTCTTTTCGTTTGACATGAATGCTTGGTTTTTGCGGCAAAAACAATAGCCCCAACAGAGCTAAGAGACAGAAGCCAACTTGATGTGAACTGTACATACAGTTAAAGAGGGTTTGCTGGGGTTCTGGCGGACGGAATCCCAGAAAATTCCTCGCTCAGGTCAGCATAAAAAGCTTTAGCAGCACTCTAACCTGATGGCTTTTCAGCACAATCCACTCTGTTTGAAATAATAATCATCTTCCTTTTTGGAGCCGAAACTTCTCACGCCTTCCTTCTTCAGCTGCTTCCTTAACTCACAAGCTTCTTTCTTGGAGATTTCACCCCGCTTCTCCATGTACGTGATTATCTCTTCCGCCTGTGCTTCAGTGTCACATCGCCTCAGGAAATCGACAACATCTGGGTTATAATGTAGGAAAATGTCGGGGTCAGGCAACGTTTCCTCAGCGTCGCCCAAAGTCTCTTCAGCTTTAGCAGCATCGGCTCGCACAGAATCTATAGCAACTTTGCTTTCTCCTCCCTCAAGTTCTCTTGAAAGATTCGGAAACATTTTCTTCATTGATTTCTTGTCGATTTCCAAACGCACTCCCTGCGAGATATGCGAATCTTTGACAAGAATATTATGGACTGCAGGTTTATGTGCTTTTTTCCTAGAGAAAAGGAGTTTGATCTTGAAACGGACTTAGAACCAAGCTTAGGAAGGGAGGAATCGTTGACCTGCATTCTCTCGGAGGAGCTTTTCCAACTCATTAACCTTGAGACCTTTGATTTCGTCCCCGAAAACCTCGCATTCCCGCTTTCGCCCCGCTTCCTCTGAGCTGCGGACCACGATTTCAACAGCCTGCTTACCTGAAGACTCAGCGTGGATGTGAAAGGACGCTTCGGTTTTTCCATGCTTGTTCACGGTCATCCGCTCGGTTCTCAAGATTTTCAAACCCTCAGCCCTAAGCAAGAGCACTATTTCTTCTGGCTCATCATGGTAAACTGCTATGTCGATGTCGCTTCCTCGGCGGATAGTCCCGCGCCAAACACTGCCAATCAGGAGGGGACAGTACGCCTTAAGAAGTTTCATAATTTCTAGCGCTTCTTTGCGCATCTGGATTAATCGCTCGGTCCTGGCGGGTCCTTCATTTTCTTCAGCGACTTTGTCAAGTTCCAAGGCAACTTCAAGGTTCGCGGGAAGAACGTGAACACCGAGGTTTTCGGCGGCTTTCAACTTGGCTTGTTTGTATTCTTTTTCCAACCCAAAATACAGGAGGGTAGCGGCTTCCCTTGCGATTTTACGCCTTAACCCCGCAGAATTAGTGTTCAATGCTTCACCATGCACCGTGTAAATCAGCGGCTAAGCATTTTTTCGTAGAGCTCAACAGTTTTCTCGGCTATTCTGCTCCATGTGAACTCTTTCAGCACGCGTTTTCTGCCGTTCTTTCCAAGCCACTTCCGCTTCTCCGGGCTTTCCAAAGCGCTCATTACTCCCCACGCTATGTCGGAAGGATTGTTTGGGTCAATGTGGTAGCCGCACTGTTCTTCACCGGCGCAGATGACTATCTCGCGCATGCCGCTGATTCCGGCTGCACCCACCACGACGGGTTTTTCCATGGCCATGGCTTCGATGGCGACTATGCCGAAGGGTTCGTACAGGCTTGGAAAGGCTGCAACGTCGCACGCGGCGTAATGGAGGATTCTTTCCTCTTCAGAAATGAAGTCGAACCGGAAGCGCACGTATTCGTTCATCCTTATGGTTCTAGCGAGGTTGGTTAAATACTCTTGAAGGTCGCCTACGCCTACGATGACGAGTTTGGCTTTTGGAAACTTTTGCAGAATATGAGGCATTGCCATGATGAGTTTGTCCACGCCTTTGACTCCTACGAGTCTGCCGAGAAAGAGAATCATGAGGTCGTCGTCTTTCAGACCGTAAGATGCTCTGATTTTTCTTTTTTGCTCCGCGGATATGCCTTCAGGGTTGTATTTCTGCGGGTCAACGCCGTTATAGCTTACTTGAATCTTGTCGCGTGGAAAACCAAGCTGGATAAGTTCGTCTTTCATGGCGAATGACACTGTCACTATCAAGTCTGCAACGGTGCCTCCGCGCTGTTCGATGTTGCTTACAACGCTGGAGCCGTTTCCGAGAGTTCGTCCCTGCTCGGTTGAGTGAACATGGAAGGCTAGAGGCATTCCGCTTTCTTTCTTCACGGTGACTCCGCCCATTACTGAGAGCCAATCGTGCGCAACGACAAGGTCGTACTTCATGCCTTCTTTCTTAATGAGTTCATTGACGAGTTTCGCTGCAGACAAATAATTGTAGACCATAAGCTTGCCGAATAAGTGTATACCCCTGCCCCATTTTTTGATGTCTTCCGCGATCACGTCAGGTAGTGAATCTGAAATATCGATGTGTAGGGGGCGATGGATTTCGATGCCGCGCCATATCTCGCGGGTGGGCAACGTGCCCGCGTCATCGTTCATTGTGAAAACAGTTACATCGTGATCCATGAGGACAAATTTCCGTGTGATTTCAGCAGCGTAAGTTCCTAACCCTCCGACTATTTTGGGAGGGTACTCATAAACAAATACAGCAATTTTCATCCGTGTTTCCACCGTTTCCAGTTTAGAATGTTGCTGTCTGTACTAAAGCTTTGCTTAGTCTTGTTTCATAATTTGCTGGGCAACACTTTTTACCCTGACGAAAAGTGTATTTTTAGGAAAGTTTGATTAATCCGCGTGCACATGTATAAGGTTGGAGTGCCCCAAATGGATTTATCACCTGTTAAACGCGAGATACTTGAAGCCCTCTTATTACACGACAAGCCTGTGAAAGCGGCGCAAGTAGCCAAGGAAACCGGAAAAGACCCCAAAGCCGTTCAGATGCACCTCATAGGCTTAACACGTACGGGACACGCAGTCTCGCCTGAGAAAGGAAGCTACATTATTACTCAGAAAGGCAAAGCAACCCTTGGCCTGCCCGAAATCACGAAAGAAAAAGCATTGTCGATTTTGGCGCAAACGCCGCCCGAGAAGGCATTTCACTTCTATGCTGGAATAGGAAAGCCGTTAAACCTCTACGCATATAATCTTCTAGAGTTCTGTGACAAGATTACTAAGGTCGGCGTGGAGCCAGTGGAGTTCCACGTGAACCGCGGAGATTTCGAAGCCTGGTTTATGAGCCTCGGAGATGCTGAGTTAGCGAAAAAAACAGCGTTGTTGAAGGAGAAGAAAGTTGCTGGGGACGAATTACGCAGGAGACTTCGCGAAATTGTTGAAGAAAGGTGTTTAGAGTTGTCAAAAATGGGGGGACATGCGGTCCCGCCTGCGTGATCTCTGCTATTCCTGTTCTTTCACTGGCGTGAAGCGTTTTCCAAGTTTTTCCAGAACCTGCTGTATGGTAGTGTACTCCATCTCTTCTGGTCCTAGCCGCGCGGGTTCGAACTCGCCCATGCGTCGCAACGTGGCGCCGTCTCGCACTGCTTCATGCCGTGCCAAAGCGAAGGCGGGGTCATCGAATAAGTCTGCAATCATCGGGTTTCCTTCGTCGTCGCTGGCGATTCCGCCGTTAGCCACTTGAAAGCCTAAAGCCACGATTCTTGGAGGTCCATCGAAGACTGTGCATTTGGACGCTTTTAGTCCAACTGGCATTAGTGGACCCCAGTGGCTTCCTCGCATCCATCCCTGGACGAAGTAGGTGTGCATGAAAGGCGCTAAGATTTCGCCTACTGCGGGCAATCCGTGCTGTGCTCGGGTGATCATGACTGGGTCGTCTTTTCCCACGTATTTTCCAGCGATCAATGAAAGTTTGCTTACGCTACTTGAGGCGCAGATTAGGTCGTCGTCTCCGCGGCGTATTCGTGAGATGGCGTATCTGCCGACTGTTCCTATCAGCGCTAGAAGCTCGTAGGTTTCTTCGGGGCATTTGAGGGTTATCGCTTTGTTTTCAATTGTGTCTACGACCTCAAATTTGAAGCCGCAGAGCATGTGTGGGTCAATGACGAGACCTGCAGTGTTCATGGGGTCCGCGAACATGCGGAAGAGCGGGTAGTTGAAGCCGCCTGCGCTGGTTTTGTCTGCGGCGAAAACTACGATTGGGTCAGCGCCTCTTTCTTCTATTTCCATTTCTGCCACGCCTGGACCCATGCCGCAGACGTTGCCGCTGAACGCTGTCTTGAGGAGGTCTTGACCTGCGCCGTAGAGTTTCAGTTCTAAAGCTTTGTCTGCTGCTTCTTTGAAGGTGTTCCAGGCAAGTTCGTGGATCATGTGGTTCTGTTCGCCTTTTTCATGCACCATGAGCAATTCAAGGTCGTCGCCAGCGTTGAACACGTAGAAGCTGTTTATCACGCCTTTTGCAACTGCGTTTTCCATGTTTCTTTTCGCTATTTTAAAAAGGGGACTTGGGACAACATGGTGACCAGCTAGCGAGCCGACGTCACATTTGATAAGGGATATAGTAGTTTTTTTGGGCAACATACAACCCAGATAATTCTCAGTGAACATCGCATTTAAATTTTGCTCGAGTTTCCAGAAGTTACTCCTGAAATCAAATCAGAACATTAGGGAAGGCGGCAAAAAGAATCACCATATGTAGAAGAAGGGTGAGGGCAAAGCGGTAAAGCAAGAGGCCTCCACAATATGAGCTAAGCGAACTATACCTCTTTTCCTCTGCCCTTACCAATTCTGAAGCCCTTTAGTCCTATATTCGAGATTTCATTATATTTTTTTAAAGTCCTGAATTGCGTGTTAACGAATAGGGCTATCTCAGTTTTATTATCGGCAGATACAACACCCATTTTATCTAAGGTTTTTGTAAGGTCTGAGACTTTACTGATCCATTTTTCTTTACCGTTCCAATAAAATAAAGCAATAACTTTTTTGCCCATGTCTTCTTCGGAGATAACGCAAACATTAATAATGCCTTTCTCTGTTTGGACTTTTTTGCAACACGACATCTCAGCGGCTTTCTTGTATTTCGCCTTAGGTTGTACTACGAGTAATGTGCCGTCGTTGTTATCATTCAAGATAAGGTTGTTTGTTGCTCCTTTTGCCGTTGCGTTTTCAAGGTTTCTATAGGCTATTTCGAAAAGTATTTTAGCTATTTTAAAAAGTGGTCGGAGGACAATATGGTGACCAGCTAAGGAGCCGACGTCACATTTGATTAGGGAAATTGTGGTTTTTTTCAACCGACTCACCCTTACTAGAAGTCGGAGAAGCCTTTGCATATAAGTTTTCCAGATTTCTACTAAGAATGGGAAGAAAACGTGAAATAAGAAGAGCACATACCATGTGAGTGAGAGTGTTTGCGGTGAACGAGGTCAGAGTGATTTCAGCGAAGGTTCCTGAAGAAGTCTACAAAGAAATGCTCCTGCGCATTCCAGAAGGCGATAGAAGCGACTTCATCAGAGAAGCCATAATTGAGAAGCTTCAGAAAACGCCCAAGGCGAACAAGATTTTGGAGATGGAAGAGAGAATGGGTAAGATTGAGCGTGAACTTGGAGAAGTCAGGAAGTACCTTGCTGATTTGGAGTTGCTCACGTTCGGGCATGAAAAGGTGAATCCGCACAGTTTCTGCATTGACGAAGTGGACCATAAAATCGTGGATTACCTTATGCATTATAAGGGTGCAACCACGCCTGAACTGGCGGATTACATGAAAATCAACAGGTGGCTGGTGCTGAATAGGCTGCGGAAGATGCAGAAAACCTCCAAAAAACAGTACGGCAAAGCAGTGATAGATTACTACGCGGGGGAAAAGTCTGGGAAGAAGAAGGCGTGGTGGATAAACGAAGAACTAATCCAGGAATAGCAGCGATTAGCTTAAGTTTTAAAGTATAGTTACACTGTCAGGTTGGGCCCGTAGCCCAGTACGGATAAAGGCGTCGGCCTCCGGAGCCGAAGACCCTGGGTTCAAATCCCAGCGGGCCCGCCACGACAAGCATGAGAGTGTGGTGGGAATGCTTATTAGGACTTGGTACCATCTGGTATCAGACAGGATGGTTGGTACATGGCACAGAAACAAAAACTTGGAAAACGTGAATCGCCACAGTTGGCTGTGAGGCTTTCCAAGGCGGACTACGCGAAGATACGGCAACTTGTAGAAGCGGGACTCTACAGGAACTTTGCCGAGTTCCTCAGAGATGCAACGCATGACAAACTCCGAAGCATCGAAGCTGTGAGCGTGCGGGAAATGGACGATGCCGCGGCGGAACAGATGATTGAAGATTACTTGAGTGCTCATCCGGGGTCAAGTTTTGCCAGCGAAATCGCGGATGCTCTGGGTTTAGAGTACAGTGTAGCTTTCAGAGTTGTGCATAAATTGCTGGATGAGGGTCGGGTGGAGAAGGGGAAGAAATGAAGACGCTGACGGATGAAGGTGACAGGATAGTTGGCAGACGCATCGTTTACGTTGCCAGAAAAGTTTCAGGACCAAGACTAGTCATGAAGAGCGGCAAGCATCGGGGAATGGAAGGAGTGCTGTACGATGCGGAAGCCTACATCGATATAGCTGTGCAAAAAAAGAGGACAGATTGACAATTTTGGCTACTCCAAAGGTGATTGTCGGGTGGAGCGGCGGGAAAGACAGCGCCCTCGCGTTATACGAAGTTTTGAAGTCTGGCATGGAAGTGCTGGAGCTGCTCACCACGGTGACGCAGGACTACGACAGAATCAGCATTCACGGAGTCAGACGGGTTTTGCTTGAGCAGCAGGCGGAAGCATTGGGTTTGCTCCTTGAAAAAATGCTCATCCCGAAGGGCGCTTCCGATTTTGAGTACGAGAAGGAACTGTTAACTTTACTCAGGAGCCACAGGAACAAAGGCGTCATCTCCATGGTTTTCGGGGACATCTTCTTGGAAGACGTAAAAAGATACCGAGACGAGATGCTGGCGAAAATCGGGATGCACGGCATCTACCCGCTGTGGAAACGAGACACACAGGAACTTGCCCGCGCGTTCATTGACTTCGGGTTCAAAGCAGTCATCACTGTGGTAGACCCAAACGTTCTTGGCAAAGAATTTGCAGGAAGAGAATTTGACAGACAATTCTTGGCGGATTTGCCTGCCAGCGTTGACCCATGCGGCGAGAACGGGGAATTCCACTCATTCGTCTACGATGGACCCATATTCAGCAAGGCAGTACCGTTTACCAAAGGAGAAGGGGTTCTGAGGGAAAACCGCTTCTACCACTGTGATCTCTTACCTACATAACAGACAAAAATAGCCAGTTTATCAGGAGGCGAACGTCTGCGTCACTTGCGAGTTCTATCTATTTATAAGGGAGGGGGTAGGCGCTTCTGAGCAGCAGAGTCCAGGCTCGTAGTTATCAAGTTCTGGTTCTCTCTGCGTTTATAACCTTTAAAAAAGTGGTATAATTTTTTTCCGAGAACTGGTGCCGCAAACCAGTTTCTATGTGGATGTTGGGTCAACTTTGATTATCTGCGGAATCTTCCCTGCTGTCCCAACGAATCCCTTGTAAATGATGAGGACTCCTTCAACGCCAGAAATGGACTTGGCCACGTTTATGCCGCGTTCAATAGCCACAGTATGGTCTTCGCCTTTCACCACGTTGCCCACTGCCGTTGCCGCCGCATCCGCTAACCCTGCGTCCCTGCAGAAAACAGTCGCCGCTTCCGCGTCGCCAAAACTCAAGGCATGGCTGAAACGACCCGAACTCGTCGCAACGCCCACTGGGAACTCGGTTAGCCTGAAACCGAACCTCTTCGACAAGGGCTCGTCTCCTGCGGCAAGCGCCACATCAACAGGCGCATTGGACATGGCAGAGACTTCGCCGCCATCTTCTACAACTGCCACTTCGCAGCCGAAGCGGAGCATGTCTTTCACTGCTAAATCCGCTAAAACGCCTGCGACAGCGGCCATCGGACCAACGTTTGCTTTTTCCGCGGCTTCAGCCATTAGCTTAGCCACCAACGGTTCTTCTGGCACGGATATGGGTTTGAGTGTGTAGAGAAACTTCGGGTGAGAACTGATGTACTCTTCAAGCAGTTTCCGGTTACGCTTAATTGATTCCTCAGCTGTTTTGATGGCTTCCTGTTTGTCCGCGATTATGGTGCACTGAGAATCCTTATATTGAAAAGCTTCCTTGAACAGGTTCTTCATCGTTTCTTTCCTGTTGTCCCCGTAAGTTCCGAATTGTTCTGCTTAACCGACTTTATCGCTCGCGCTGGACACGCATCCACGCACGCGCTGCAAGTGCTGCCGACACACTTTTCCTTATTGAACTCTATAGAAAGGTCCTCTGCTTGAGTGATGGCTTCCACTGGGCACAGCGTCACGCAGGAACCGCAGCTGATGCATTTTTCGGTGTCAACTTCGATGAGTTTGGGCAGGCTAACGGTGACGCCTTTCTTGCGGAACGCTTTCACTACCTTTTCCAACGCTTCGTCAGGAACTTCGACGAGAACTTCGCCGCCTTTGCTGTTAACATGTGCGGTTATGATGTTGATGGGCACTTTCAAGTCAAGGATTATCTGCGAAACTATCGGTTGCTCAACGATTTTCTCTGAGAACCTGAGAAGAATTCGCACCATCGCCATTTCACCGTCCCAGCAGCTTGGAGACGTCTTCAGACGTGACAATCCCCAACACTTTTCTATCGTTATCTATCACCGGCAAAGCGGATATGTTGTGCTGCGCCATCTTCTTCGAAGCCGTCTCCAACGGTTCATCAGGCTTCGTGGTTACTACACGACGAGTCATGATGTCAGCCAAAGCCTTCTTTCCTTCCGCCATGGCACGCGTAACATCCCACGAAGTCACGATTCCAGTAAGCTTGCCGAAGTCGTCCACGACGATTATGTGGTTAACCGATTTGGTCACAATGCGCTCCGCAATGGCACGCACTTCCTCGCTCTCTCTGCAGGTAACCGCATTCTGCATCACGTTACCCACGAAAGGCGTTGCTTCCGTCTGTTTCATGGGTTTGAAGACGCTGTCAAGCGGCAAACGCTCCACAGGCGCAGACAAAAAGAATTCGCCCTGATCAATCCACTGTTTGAGGGTTCCAGCAATTTTCCTCGCCGTTTTCAAGCTTGAAAGCGAGCTAACCTTGATTTTCTTGCCCTCCACGGTTACTACACCTGACTTCAGTTCTTTGTAGCTGACCTTGGCGAGTTTCGGGCGATCTCTGCGCGGCACACCATAATCAACTACGTTCGTGAAAATCTCCTCGTCGCGAATGGCGGTTTTCTTAGCTAAGCCCTCGTTTAGGATGGGAATTGGGATGCCTAAGCCAACGTAAAGCGTGGTGCCGTAACGCGTGAAAGTGGCTCCCCGAAGGAACTCCGTGTTCATCTTTTTCGCGTTTCCCCTAACCATCAGGGTTCCGTTCTGGCTTTGCGCTTCATGCTGCGTGCCTTCGCAGATAACGTAGCCTTGCGTTCCGCCGAGGAATATGCGTGTGCCGATGCCGATGGTTTCGTAATCAGGGTCGTTCATGAGTGGATTAAGTTCGCCTGCACCTGAGTATGTGGCGTTTCGCATGTGGGGTAGCAGTTTGCCCATGTATGTGTAGATGGTTTCATCTCGACTGTTCACTGCGCAGTTGTATCGTTGGTAGCAATTGCGGAAGTTAAGCAGGTAAAACTGGTTCAGGTCATTCTTCGTCAAGTTCGTCTTAAGCTGTGTTCGAGGGTAACAGTCAGTGCCGTATGCTGTGGCTTTAAGCTCAACCTCTTTCCCGTTCACCAAGTCCTCGATTAAGTGTCCACCACCATATTCGAAGGGCTGCGTTTCGCTCATGGCGGTTGCGCCGATGTACAAGTCCACTGCTGCGCCTGGATGGCAAATCGGCACGTCATTAATCAGGGCTCTGTCAATTTTTATTGGCGGGTCCGAATGCCCAAGGTTTATGATGGCTCCTGAGCTGCACATGGCGCCGAAAGTGCCTGTTGTAACCACATCAACTTCTTTGAAAGCCACTTTTACGCCGCTGTTTTCCACTAGTTTTTTCATTTCTTCAGCGGTTAAAACCTGTGCATCGCCGCGTTTGATTTTCGCGTTAATTTCTTCGATTGTGCGGGATTTACTGTTTGGGTTGAGTGCTTATTCCTCCGTCAACCAATGCAGATGGAATG
>CAYGVV010000023.1:0-13332 GCA_964353395.1 uncultured Candidatus Bathyarchaeia archaeon
TAAAAACAGCGGACACAAAATCAAATCAGGCATTGACCAGCGCGACGCAGCAATTGTGGCTGGGGCAAGAAAAGCCATCGTCATAGTCTCCAAAAATGGGCACTTGCGCATTGAATCTGTGAGCGACAACATTGAAAGAGAGTTCCCGAAGGCAGCCAGTCAAATCATGCGAGACCTCAAACCTGAAAACAATGACGTGATAATAATTGCAGGTGGCGACACACTGTTGAAGGCCATGCGCGGCGCATTCGCTGCAAGCTGGTCGCTGCTTGAAAGCGGAAAAAAATGAAGAGGCAACTGTAACATTAAGTGGTGTATTTTTCTCCTTGCATGAGTAAGCGTTCAAGTATGGTGTTTACGGCGATTAAGCCTTCGTTGGTTTTAGCGGAAACAGGCGTCAAATGGAACTGCATGCCGAGTTGCCTGATGGCACGCAACATGTTTTGGCTGAACAACCGTTTAGTGTCTTCAAGTTTAGTTTCTATAGCGTCTTCCAATGCACGTGGGTTTCCTGACCACTCAACAATGTGCGAAACCTCTTTTTTAGGCAAAAGGTCGATTTTGCTTAGCAGGTGCACTTGAGGCTGGAAGAAACGGTTGTAAACGGCAGCGGACAGAAACATGTTGCTGACATAATTGAACGGGTTAACGCTGAAGACGGCGTCGAACAGGTAAAGGATGGCTTTAGGCTCCTTTGTAAGCTCGTTCACGATGTAGGGTCCGCTTGCGCGGAACGCGAAGAGCTCCATCTGCCCAGGAGTGTCCACGAAGACGAAGTCAGCATGTGCTTCATCAATGTCTCGGGTGATGTTTTCGCATTCGTCAGCAATGAGGTCAGCAGCCATTATCGCTGCGCCGTTAGGTCCTAAACCGTATTTTTCCATGATGTCGCCAGCATCCACGTAGTTGCGCACGTCAATGTCTGGTTGGTAGGGCAGTTTCAGAACTCCTGGGTCTAGGTTGACTGTGGCTACGTCTTGTTTGCTCATTTTGAGCCATTCGGTGAAGGCTGCGGTGAACAGGGATTTGCCTGAGCCTGCGGTTCCGATGATGAATACAACGGGCATTTATGTGTCTCCTCAGAGACGGGTGTGTGGTTGGGTGTAATAACTCTTCTGTTGACTTGTTTCCACAGAGGTTTGAATCTCAAACTTGACGTGTGTAAGCCACTTTTCCGCCCACAATAGTCATCTCCACCGCGATGTCTTGGATTTTGCTTGGCGGAACCTCATGGGGGTCGCAGGAAAGCACAGTTAAGTCTGCGAATTTGCCTTCTTCAACTGAGCCTTTGACGTTTTCTTCGGAGGAAGCATAAGCCGCGTTCACCGTGTACATGCGCAGAGCCTCATCAACAGTAACCCTTTCCTTAGGGAAAAACCGCCTTGCCACCACGGACTGGATACCCAATAGAGGGTTTAATGGTTCCATTGGGCAGTCGCTGCCGCCGCAGACGCACACGCCTTTCTTGAGCAACGTTTTAAGCGGGTAAAGCCACCGCGCCCTTTCCTTGCCCAATCGCTCCACGGCAGAGTACACGGAAAACTCGGAAGCCATCACGCAAGGCTGCACCGACACCACCGTCTCCTGCTGCTTCATGCGCTGGACGATTTCTCTGCTGAGAACAGCTGCTTCATCTATGCGTGGACGACAAGGGCATTTTCCCAGATGCCCAATTGCGGTTAAGGCTGCGTCTATGGCTTTGTCGCCCATTGCATGTATTATCACCTGAAGCCCTGCCCTGCGAATCTTGACTGCATGTGCGTTGATTTTTTGTTGAGTACAGGCAAGCGGTGCCACTGAGCCGTCGTCGTTGTAAGGTTCCCTTAAGGCGGCTGTTTTTGAGGAAAGGAAGCCATCCGCGTAAATCTCCACCGCACCAACCCTGACTCGTTCATCTTCCAGTTCCGCCCGCGCCTTCTTATCAGCATACTTGTCCAAATGGCTCGCCTGCAAAACCATGTAAACCCGAAGCGGCAACTTCTTCGCTTTGCACAAACCACGAAGTAGAGGAAGGTCAGCCTCGGATGTGGCTAACCAGTGAATGCTCGTGACACCTGACGCCGCGATTTTCTCGCAGGCTAAGCCTGCCGCCTCTGCTAGCTCCTCGTTGCTTGGTTCGGGAACAACCTTCCACACGAGGTCAGTGGCGCTTTCCCGCAGGACTCCTGTCGGCTCGCCCGTTTTCAAATTCCGCTCGATGACGCCGCCTTTTGGAGCGTCTGTGCGCTTGGTTATGCCTGCCAACTTCAGCGCTTGGCTGTTTACCACGCATACTTGCCCGCACTGATGATAAAATATGACTGGGTTATTTGGCGAAACCGCATCCAAATCGAACCGCGTGGGCAAGCGCTTCTCCACGAAGCGGTTTTCGTCCCAGCCTCTGCCGAGGACCCATTTGCCCGCGGGCGTCTTCTCCAAGTGTTTTTTGAGGAGGCTCTGCATTTGTTTGATGGAGCCCGCCGCTGTGAGGTCCATCCACATTAGAAACTTGCCGAAGTCTGCGACGTGGATGTGAGTGTCAATGAAGCCAGGTAGCACGGTTCTCCAGTCTAGGTAGATGATTTTGGTGTCTTTTCCAATTAGATGGCTGATTTCCTCGGTGGTTCCGACCTTGAGAATTCGGTCACCTTTCACGGCTACAGCTTCAGCGTTAGGCTGCAGCGGATTCATAGTCAAAACTTTGCCGTCTATCAAAGCAAGGTCAGCTGACGTTTTCCAAAGTCACCTACTGTTGATACATAATTGAACTCTTAGCTTACTTTAAAAACATTATACTTTATGGTATTGTTAACTCTTAGAGTGGTGCTTTACCGCCCGTCAAGTTAACAGAATTTACTTAGTCCATCAAACTCGGTGGGGTTCAGGGTATTCTGCTGATTTGCAAAACACATAATAGCTCCATCAACGTCAAAAGTCAATATCTAACCTTTATTGGGGAACAAACGTGAAAGCCCGTGTAACCCTCGTGAACCCACCCTACCCAAAGGGGGCTCCGCAGTCACTTTTCCTCCCGCTCGGCATCGGCTACTTAGCCGCCGTCCTCGAAGAAAACCAGTACGAAGTCAACGTCCTCGACTGCCAAATCCTCAAGCCCACAAGACAACAGCTCGAAGCAGAACTCGCCAAAAGCAATTCGGACATTGTGGGCGTAACCACGTCAACCCTGACATATTGGCCTGCGGTTGAAGTAGTCAAAGCAGCCAAAAAAGTCCTCCCAAAAGCGTTAACCATGCTCGGCGGTCCACACGTGACGGCTTTGCCCGAGCAAACCCTCAGGGAAGCGCCAGAAGCAGACATCGTTGTCCGAGGCGAGGGCGAAAGAACAATGCTGGAACTCGCTGCCTTAGCCAGCAAAGCAGACCTGAAAAGCCTCGGCGAGGTTGCAGGAATAACTTTCAGGAACAACGGGCAAATCCAGCACACAAGTAAAAGAGAATTCATCCAAAACTTGGACGAACTGCCTCATCCAGCCTACAAGCATTTCCCGCTGGAAAAGTACAGAATGGCAGGCAAAAACTATTTGCCCATTATCACAAGCCGCGGATGCCCCTTCCAATGCACCTTCTGCCTCGCCAGCGACATGTGCGGCACAAAATTCCGAACCCGAAGCCCCAAAAAAGTCCTTGACGAACTGGAATGGCTAAGAGACACATACCACGCAGATGTCTTCGCTTTCTATGATGACACTTTCACATTTGACAAGAAACGCGCCAGCGACATCTGCGACGAAATGAAAGCCCGCAAATTCGACTTGCCGTGGGACTGCAGAACACGCGTCGACACCATAAACAAAGAAATCTTAATCAAACTCAGAGACGCCAACTGCCAACTCATCCACTTCGGCGTGGAGTCAGGCAACCAGAAAATGCTCGGCGCCATGAAGAAGGGCACTACGGTGGAGAAGAACGCATGGGCAATCAAGCTGGCGAAGGAAGTAGGCATAAGCGTAGCTATATCCGTGGTCGTTGGGTACCCAGGCGAAACCGCGGAGATGCTGCAGCAGACTTTTGACTTCATCAAGCGGACGAAGCCTGACTTCGTTTACGTGTGCCAAGCCATACCGTACCCTGGAACTGAACTATTGGACATTTTGAAGGACATGGGCTGGGAAGTCTCCACTGACTGGAACCAGTTCGACGAGCAATCCCCCGTCTTTAAGAACCCGCTCTTGCCGCCGGAGAAAATAGACGTGATGCGCGGAGCCTTCTACGACGATTTCCTCTCGCCAAGCTACTTCATGCACAAATCAGTGAAACGCGACTTCTACAGCCAAATCATGGCGAAAACCGCCCGCAACCACCTGCTCTGGCGCATGAAAGTACCCAAGCTGATTTCCGCGGGCAGAAAACTGACAACCCAGAAAGAGACCAAGCCAGAAAACTAGACCATTTGCAACGCTTCACGGTAGACACTGAGCATTCTTTCAGCGCAGACATCCCAAGATAGCTCGCTGCAGACAAATTCTCTGCCCTTAGCACCCATCTTCAATCTCAAAGACTCATCAGACAGAAGCCTCAGAATAGCCTCGGCCAATTCGCCGCTGTCCGCAGGCTTAACCAGCAACCCCGTCTCTTTATCATGCATAGCTTCGGTGACTCCGCTCACGTTAAACGCAACAACTGACTTACCCGACGCCTGAGCCTCCAATAAAACAATGCCCTGTCCCTCCTGAATTGACGGCAAAGCAAAGACGTCGGAGCAACGGTAAATCCACGGCAGTTCTTCTTCGCTTACGTCGCCCAAGAAGACAAAGTTGCCCGCTAGATCCGCTTTTTCAATTTCGGCGATTATGCTGTTTTTGAGTGGACCGTTTCCAACCAGAACGAACAGGGTTTCGCTACGCTCTTTGACGACGCGTTTAGCGGCTTCAACAAGATAAAACAATCCTTTTCTGGGTATTAGTCTGCCCACGAAAAGCACGATTTGCCTGTTGCCTGCTTTGAGGCGTCGCTTCACTTTCTGGCAGTCGCCGGCTGGCTGGAATCTGTCTGTGTCAACGCCGTTTGGCACTATCCTGATTTTGGCTGGGTCCACGTTGTAGAATTGCCGTATCTTACGGCGTGAGTACTTGCTTATCGTCACGACTAGTGTCGCGTTTTTGGCTGATTCCTCTTCATGTTTGGCGAGTTGCCACATGAACATGTTAGCGAGCCTTGACCTAAGCGACGTACCCCCACGCAGGACCGCCTGCGCGTACTCGTCTGCGAGGACGCCGTGGACTGTCTGCACAAAAGGCACGTTAACACATCGTTTTCGGAACGCTTTCAGGAGCCCGTAGCCGCTGGCGGTGTGACTTTCGTAAACGTCCGCTTTGATTACGTCTGCGTTTCTCGCCAAAGTCTGGTTAAAAGTCCAGTTGTCCACGGGAAAAACAGCGTCTGTACTGAAACATGGAACCAACGTTACGCCGTTAAGCGCTGTGGTTTTGCGCAGGCCTGCTTTGGTGCCGCTGTACACTGTCGTGTCAACTTCATCTTGGAGTCTTTTGGCGGTTTCAAGTATGCGGCGTTCGACTCCTCCAAGGTAAAGTGGCGGTTGAGTGTTAAAGACCGCTAAGCGTAGCTTTTTCATGTAGGAACAACTTTCCCTGCTTTGGCGATTCGTTTATGGTTCTGATGTGTCTTTGAATGTTCTATAAATCTCTTGTCCAAGTGCTTGAAATGCCTTTTGCTCCAGACTGAAGAGGACTTGCACTCACTGGAGTTTTCATTTCGCTGCTCTTCTACGTAGAACATACGCAGCCACAGCGATTACCGCCCCGAGTCCACAAATGACTGCCATGTAAATGTACATGATTGGAATGCCCGCGAACGTTTGGCTTTCAAACGGCACAGGAGTTGGAGTTGGAGTAGGTGAAGCCGTGGGAGATGGAGTAGGAGTCGGAGTTGGAGTGGGCGCTTCTGTAGGGGTAGGCGTTGGAGCAGTCTCAACTGATAAATACACAGGTTCACTCATTGAAGAAGCATAATAGCTTCTATCTGACAGCCACTGGGCAGTCACGGTCCAATTACCCACCGCGTCGGGAGTGAAAGTAAAGGTGAAATCTCCTTCTTCGGAAGTGGCAATAGGCATGTTAACGACGGCGCCATTAGGCTTAACCAAAGTTACCATCACATTAGCGTTAATCATTCTTGGAACAAGTAGACCGCAACCAGTCACAAGTTCTCCTGCAAAGACTTTCTGTGTTTCCAATGCAACTGTAATATTGCTGCTTAAAACGGGGTAGTTGGCTAGGCAGTAAACGTTCCAATCATTATTTCCCGCGTATACCCGTCCTTCATATATGGTTGGAGCAGACCAGCTGTTGGAACTGGTTCCGAACCGCCCGAGTTTCGAGCCGTCTGTGGCGTTGAGGATATAGATGGAACGTTGATCGGTTACCACGTACAGCTTGCCGTCGCCATAAGACGGAGAAACATAAAGCTCGTCGCCTATGAAAGTTTCCCAGACAAATTGGCCACTCTCAGCTTCGACGCACACTATGGAGAATTTGTCAATTAAGAAGAGCTTGCCATCATTATAGATTGTAGAGCAAACTATGAACTCCTGTGCAGAAGCGTCCATGTGTGTCCATACGGTGTCGCCAGTCGTCGCGTTTATCCCGTAATACGCAGATGTATCGGAGGAAGCAAAGACCATGCCACCTGCAACTGTTGGAGACGCCTGCATATCGGTGCCCCCCATGAATGTCGGCTGATACGGAAGCGGTTTTTTCCAGATGAGGCTTCCGTTGTATGCGTTCAGCTTGTAAAGGGCGCCTGAAGTTGGCTCTTGTGAAGTAATGTAAACTGCGTCGTCGCCGACGGCTGGAGAAGATATTATGTATCCTTGAGTCTGGTATGTCCAAGTGACGTTTCCATCATTAGCGTTTAGGCAGTAAGTCTTGTTGTCTAATGCTCCCACGTACACGTAGCCTCCCACGACCATGGGTGAAGAGCGCAGTTTCACCGCCGCATTAAAGTCGGCTGGAATGTCGCCGCCAGCAAACGTTTTCCAAATTTGACTGCCGTTGTAAGCATTGAGGCAGTAAACGTACCCGTCGTCCGTTCCCGAATAGACCCTTCCGTTTACTGCGGCTGGTGATGATGCAATGCGGTTTCCGGTAGTGAACTTCCAGATGAAACTTCCGCTGCGAGCGTCAACGGCATAGATGTTTTTGTCTTGGGACCCGAAGTAGGCTATCCCATTCGCGACGCTTGGCGAAGAGACAACTGCACCGCCCGTGGTAAAGTTCCACCTTAAAGTCAGGTTTGCAGGACCAGACTGACCTACTCCAGTATGTGCTGGGTCATGGCGCCACATTGGCCAATCTCTGGTGCCGAACGCCCAGATTTGGTTAATGGTCGCGTATTCATCACTGGATATTGAGTCAACCGCCTTGGTCACGTCGCCTGGAATTATGTACAAGTTTCCATACGCGATTGCAACAGACTCTCTTGGCGCGAAAGCTTCTATTGGAAGCTTCCATATTAGCTGTCCCGTGTAAGCGTCGAGGCATGCAAACTCAGATGTGCTATTCACATCGCCATACGTGGCTGCTTGACCTGTTGTAGCGTAGATTTTGCCGTCAGCAACGGTGGGGTTTCCAGGAAACATTAAGGGTCCTGGACCTTTGTACTGCCAAACCTCCTTGCCCGTGTTCTCGTCTAAGGCGTACAGGTTTCCGTCCTTGTTAAGTTCGTAAACCATGCCGTAAGCGGCTGCAACACCAGTGCACCAGTAACCATCAGGGGTGTCAGGGTTGAAAGTCCACAGTACTTTGCCGTTGTTTGCGTCAAAAGCGTAGAAGGTGTTGTCGTGTGCGCCGCCTCTGAAGAATTTGCCGTTGGAATAGGCGCCTGAGAAAATCATCGACGCCTTGGTGTCCATGTCCCACATGACATCGCCTGTTTCAGCGTTCAATGCCATTTGATGAGGCTCAGATGATCCTGGAAACACTTTGCCGTCGCCGTACTGTACTCCTGAACCGACTGATCCTCCGCCTGAAACGTAAGTTTGCCATGCCAGTGTGGGTGGCTGTGATGGTTTAGAGAAGTCCCAAGCGTAAACGTAGGAATTGTCTTTAACATAGAACTTTTTTTCCTCGGGACTGTAAACATTAGCAGCAAAAAGGGGTTCAGGAGTGGCGGAGAAGTTGGTGCTGGTCCACAGGATGCGCCCTGTTTCCGGGTCAAGGCAGCTGCTTCCGACAACCATGTGAGTGCCATCGATTTTGTAGGCTGTTGGCCATGGTCCAGGCGCGGGCACCGTGGTGTTCCAGATGATGCTTCCTGTTTCCCTGTCAAGGGCGAAAACTTTGGTTTTTGTGCAGACGAAGACTTTGCCGTTGAAGGCTGAGATGTAACTCTGTATGCCTGTTATGTTTGTTTTCCACAGGACATCTGGCGCTTCAGGTGCTGGTCCAGCTGAAAAACGCGTAAAGCCTGAATTGCCCGTGAACTGTGGCCACTCGTACTGGAGCAGGCTGCTGCTGCCGGGCGCGGTTGATGCGTTGCTTGCGTTTTGCCCGAAACCTGAGAACACACCTAAGTCCGAGATGAGGAGCAGCAAAGCCAAGACAGCCAACGCGGAGGCAATCTTTGCAGTTCTCATTCTTTCGCCCCGCAGAATTGATTATGGTTGAGCATAAGCTGCTGTTTCCCCGTCCTTACCTGCAACTGTTGATTACATCCGATTTCACTATAAACCTTTTCCCAGAACAGCCAAAGCGTACAATTTGTGCCGCTTGGGTTGGAGTGTTCTTCTAGGAGAACCATGCTGTTCTCTAGGGAGAGCTAATAGGCACTTACACTATGATATGGCTTAGTGGACGAAACATGAACAAGCGTATTGTTCTAGTTCTCCTACTCGTCAGCCTTATGGCTTCAGGCATAATCACCCTTCAGAATATCAAAGCCGATTCAAGGACAATAATCGTTCCAGACGACTACCCAACTATAGCCGCGGCAATCGGCAACGCAACAGACGGCGACACAATTCTCGTTAGGAAAGGAACCTACGAAGGCGCAGCAAACCAGACGTTGGTAATAGACAAGACGATTTCGCTCATAGGCGAAGAGACAAATAACACGAAGTTAAACTTTCATCCTCTTTATTATGAGAATTTCATCATGGGCCAATCGATAGGGTGGAGTTGGGCAGAATCAATTCAAATTGTTGCCGACGATGTCATAATCTCTGGTTTCACAATTATGAGCGACGGCGGTTATGTTGTTGCGAAGGGTAATGGAACCCAAATTATGAACAACATAATAATAACACCTCTCAGGATGCAGGGTTATTACCAGATCTTTGCATTTAACGTTTTAACAGACTCCTTCTATGCCAACGGATCCCTCAAATCCAACGGACTCGTTGAATTATACGGCGATTATTGCAGAATCACTGGTAACTCAATAAATGGCACCATCGCAATTTATGGCTCTTATACTTCTATTTACACGAACAAAGTAATTGGATTTATAGGGACTGGGGTTGGAACATCCGGCGAAGGCAGTTCTATGATCAGTTATAATGGCTACTCAAACTTGATTTATGCCAACACTGTCCAAAACAGCGGGGGCATAGAATTAAGCACTGATGCAAACATTGTTGCCAATAACACGGTAACCAATTGCAGCATCGGAGTTGGAATCCGTGGGCGGGGCAATGCCAATGCAATATTCAGAAATATCATCACAAATTGCTTTGGCGTAGGTCTTTACAAAACAGAAAGTGGTGGCGGCAATATCTTTTACGCCAACTACGTGGCAAGTAACTATTGGGGTGCCAAAATCGCATACACTGCATTAATTCCGTCCGCTGCAACACTCTACCACAATAACTTTGTAAGCAATGTTCAGCAGCAGGTCAACTGCGACCCGAATGAGACTATTACCGTAGCAGGGATGAACTTCACCCGTCAGTTGTACCATGCAGGCATCTTTGACAACGGTAACGAAGGCAACTACTGGAGCGACTACAACGGCACAGATGCCAACGGCGACGGCGTAGGCGACACACCATACGTGATAGATGCGAACCGTGCAGACCACTACCCGCTTATGTCCGCCTTTAACATTTCCAGCGTAACAATACAAATCCCCGAATGGGCAAACATTACGACGCCTAACCCTATTCCAAATCCAAACTTCCCAGCGCAACCCACACCCTCACCAACTAACTCTCCAACACCCTCGGCAACTTCCCCTTCTCAATCTCCAAGCCCATCAGCCTTTCCCACCATATCCCCAAATCCATCGCCATCGGGAGCGGTCACGCCCTCAGCGAGTCCTTCTCCAACGCTATCTCCTTCAGAAACGTCATCCCCTTCACCTTCAGTCTCACAACTGCCGACACAATCGCAAAAGCCTCAGGTCTCAACTTTGCCGATGGAATCCGTTTATGCCTTGGCGGGAGCGGCAGGCATAATTGTGGCAGTCGTTGCGGTTGCGCTCTTCATTAGAAAAAGGAGGTAGTCAAACTTTGGTTCTGCCTACAGTTCCATCTATTTATAAGGGAGGGGGTAGCCTCTTCCGAGCAGCTAGGTGCCTAAGTCCCAGCAACTGCACCCGCAACCAGAAAGGCAAAACCTGTTGGGCACCGCAAAATCTTTTTTAGGCTGACCAGTCTATGGTAAACAATGTAAAATTCAGGACACTATAAGGGGAATTCTTGTTTGGCGAATAAAGGTCCATTACTCATGACTTCTTGGCGCGCCACAGGAGCCTGCAACGCCCGATGCAAATACTGCAACGTAGACGCCACAGGCGCCAAAGCACCCAGAGAACTCACCACCAAAGAGGCGTTGCACTTGGTGGATGAAGTTGCCAAGTTCGGCGTCCGATGGTTCGGCATAAAAGGCGGCGAACCCCTCACCAGACCCGACATATTTGAGATAGTTAACTACGCCAAAAGCAAAGGCCTCAACGTGTGCCTCTTAACCAACGGCGTATTCGTGGACGGGTCAATTTACGATAACCTCGTAAAGAACCAGGTTTGGACAAGCGTCAGCATCGACGGACCTGAAGAAATCAACGACCAACTGCGCGGAAAAGGCTCATATAAAAAAGCCATAGCCGCCATCGAAAAACTCTCAAAAGGCAAAATCCTCAACGGCTTAGCCTGCGCCATAACCACCCTCAACTACGAGCATCTGGACCATGTCTGCGAACTCGCCGAGAAATACCATGCCAACTTCGTCTGGTTCAACCACTTGGTTCCCAGCGGAAGAGCCAAAGAAACACTTGAACTTGCGCCTTCGCCTGAACAGTACGAGTGGACCCTGAACCACATCTGGGACTTAACCGAGAAGTACGAGGGAAAATTCGAAATCCACGTCCACTGCCCACACTACGCACGCGTCGTCAAGCAACTGAACATCCCCAACTTTGACGATTGGTATGAACAGAAGTTCCACGGAAAATGCACTTACTTCGCCTTCGGCGGCTACGTGAGCGTAACCGAAAACGGCGATTTGATACCCTGTTTCTACACTGACCTGACGCCTTCAGAACCCATGATGCTTGGGAACATCCGAAGCAAGAGCCTGCAGACTGCTTGGGAAGAAATAAAGAAGTCACCCTTCTACAGCAGTTTCCAGAACAGAAGTGTCCTCAAAGGCAAGTGCGGAGTCTGCGAGTACCGAGAACTCTGCGGAGGATGCAGAAACCGCGCGTACGCCTACACGGGCGACATGTATGAAGCCGACCCAGCATGCGCATACATACCGAAAAGCCTGCGCAAGAAGAAGTAGGCACGCACTATCTCTTTCTCAGGGCATGAACAAGTTTTCTTTCCAAGTAACACAGCCCTGGCTGTTTTAGATTCAGAAGATTTTTTATCCAAAAAAGCGCCTATAAACAGACTATGAGAAAAATGAGCGCCAAACATCTCGCGAGTGTTCTCCTGGCTTTTCTGCTCATTCTATCATTCTTCATCGCAATAAGCTCTTACTCGGTCAATTCTCCAAAACCTGCTTCTGTGGATGTTTACGTTGGCGTTGACGCCGCCATCGGAAATGTGCAAGAGGTGAAAAACATCATTGACGAAGTTAAATCGTACACTAATTTCTTCGTAGTCGGCAGCAACAACATCACAAACAACCTTGCAAACATCAACGAGGTTTGCCAGTACCTCAGCGACAACGGACTTTACTTCTTGACTTTTGCGCATCCTGAGAACCTTTCTTTTTCACAGGCAGAATGGACCCGAGAAGCCACACGGATGTGGAGTCCGCATTACATGGGATTATACGCCTACGACGAGCCAGGAGGACACCAGATGGACCACGATGCCTTTTTCATGCTGGCGCCCGAAGCCCACAATTATTCAGACGCAGCAGATACATACGTCAAGACTTTGAAAGGTTACCTTAGCCCGTTCAGGGTTGACTGGCAACTTGGTGATTTCCCCCTGCTCACGTCTGACTACGCGCTTTACGATTTCGATTACAGAGCAGGATACGATGCAATCTTAGCCGAGTTCGCATGGAACCACAGCAGACCATTAAACGTGGCGCTCTGCAGAGGTGCAGCTACGGTGCACGGCAAAGACTGGGGAATCATGATAACCAGAACCCTGAACGACACGCAAAAGGCTGAGTCTGGACAAGAAATGTACGATGACATGGTTTACGCTTACCAGAACGGAGCCAAATACATCCTACTCTTTGATTACCCAAACTTGGCTGAAGGAATCTTAAAGCAAGAACATTTCGAAGCCTTGAAGCAGTTCTGGCAATACACAAAAAGCAATCCCAGAACAAGCAATGCGCCTGAGGAAAGGGTGGCTTACGTTCTCCCGAAGGATTACGGGTACGGTTTCCGCGGAGCAGACGACAAAATCTGGGGACTCTGGGAAGCAGACAATCAGACAGCAAAAATATGGAGTGACGCTAACAGCCTGGCAGAGCAATACGCGCCCGAATTCGACATAATTTACGAAGACGACCTGCAAGGCAACGTGTTCGCGTACAGCAAACTCATCTTTTGGAACGGCACGGTGCTGACACCCAGCTAAACAGGTGCAAAACACCATTGTGCTCATGATTCCGCCAAAACTTATTAGTGAGTTTCATATCAAAATTTGTCAACCATCCGAAAGGACCGTAATCTTCAGGACATAATTTAATCTGAGCGGGGCACGAAAATGAGCAAGACTAACAAGTCAAAAGTTGCTTTAGTGACTTCTCCACACCTTGAAGGAGCTTATCACCACCCGCTCTTCCCGCCCATTGGTTTAAGCTACCTCGCGGCTGTGCTGGACCAAGCAGGCTACGAAGTGAAAGTCATCGACTGCCCCGCCTGCGGCTTCACCCATGAGAACCTGAAGGCGGAACTTTCTTCGTTCCAG
>CAYGVV010000024.1:0-13285 GCA_964353395.1 uncultured Candidatus Bathyarchaeia archaeon
CAATTCGGCAAATAATTGGAGGAATAGATTTCTTAGGGATTTACTTGCTGAACCGCATCAGCGCTTCCAATTTGGGATTATTCACCCCAGTATAGATTATTCTCTTTTTATCGAAGGCGATTTTTCCAGAAGCTTCCAAATAATCCAGTATGCGTTTGAAAGTTTGGTACTGCATTTTTCTGGGCAAACTCTTCCAGAGTTCAGTTCTCGTCGGATATTCGCCAGAGTCTATTATCGCTTTCTCAACCATGAGAAGCGTGTCTAATTGAGGTTCGTGGAGAACCTGAGTTCGTACGTTTGCCATCGATATCGCCTTATTAATTGTTGAAGACTAATTAAAACTATCATATAAACTTATATGATTAATTTGTCCTTCTCAACCTTTGGCGCTATTGTGTTTGCTGCGGTTTGCCTTAGGCCTCATTATGGCCAGAGTCCTAAGACTTTGATGGCGTTGGCTACTCTTCCCACGCCCAGCATCAGCGCTGCCGTGCGCATGTCACTTTCCTCGTTCTGGCTCAGCGCGTACACGTCGTTGAACGCCTTCGTCATCTTCGTCTCCAGTTTCTTGTTCACTTCCTCCAGCGTCCAGTGTTCGCGTGTGAGGTTTTGGACCCATTCGAAGTAGCTTACGGTTACGCCGCCGCTGTTGGCGAGGATGTCGGGGATGAGGCAGACGTTTTTTTCGTGGAGGATTCTGTCTGCTTCAGGCGTGGTGGGTCCGTTCGCGGCTTCTGCGACCATGCAGGCTTGGATTCTGTCAGCGTTCTTCCTTGTGATTTGGTTCTCCAGCGCCGCGGGGATAAGCACGTCACAATCCGTTTCCAGCAATTCCTCGTTCGTCAGGTTAGTGCAGTCGTTGAAGTTCTGGACCGAACCCGTTTCCTCTTTATGCGCAAGCACCGTGGCAGGATTCAGCCCGTCCGCGCAGTAGATTGCTCCCGTGGAGTCGCTTACAGCTACGACTCTGCAACCTATCTTCCGCGCCGCCTGCGCTGCGTGATACCCCACGTTGCCGAAGCCCTGAATCGCCACAGAGGCGTTCTTCAGCTTCAAACCCGTGTTCTCCGCCGCCTGCTTAATGCAGTGAACCACGCCTCTGCCCGTGGCTTCCGTGCGCCCCTCGCTTCCGCCGATTTCCACAGGTTTTCCCGTTACGCATTCGGGAACGCTGTAGCCTTTGAGTTGGCTGTAAGTGTCCATTATCCACGCCATCGTCTGCGCATCCGTGTACATGTCGGGTGCGGGAATGTCTCGGTGCGGTCCAAGATAGTCAACGATGAGGCTCACGTACCTGCGGGTTAACCGCTCCAGTTCGCCTCGGCTCATTTTCTTGGTGTCGCAGCAAACGCCGCCTTTTGCTCCTCCATACGGGATATCAGCGACAGCGCATTTCCACGTCATCAACATAGCCAAAGCCGTAACCTCCTCCAACGTGATGTTCGGATAATAGCGGATTCCACCCTTGAAGGGTCCACGCACATCCCAATGCTGCACGCGAACTCCGTTGAAGACCCCTATACTGCAGTTATCCATCCTCACGTCGATACTGACCATGATGGAACGTTTGGGCTGGCTAAGCATCTTGTGAATTCCAGAGTCCAAGTTAAGCTTCTTCGCGGCAAGCTTCAGCTGAGCCTGCGCCACGGTTAAGGGCGTATGTTCTTCCGCCATAAAACAATCCTTCCAAAACGTGAAAGAATAGGCGTGGGAGGAATAATTTAAGAATTGCCCTCTCACCCGCCAAGCACAGATTCTAACGCTTGGAAAAATATTGGTTCGGTGAGGAAGACTTCGTCTTATTCCAAAAAACGAAAAAAAGAAAAAAAGATTGTTGTTTATTCCAGTATTTTCTCTATGGCGTCTTTCTCAACTTCGTCCGCCATCGGGATGCCCGTGACCCGCGTTGCGCGTTCCGAGAGGCTCATGAGGTCGTTTCTGCCGAGCAAGTCAAGCTTCCACTTTCTGTTGCCAGCCATCAACTGCTTCAACCCAACGCCCACTCTGTCCATCAAATACGTGTAGACACCTATGGCTTCCAAGGGAATTTCGCTGAATCGTTTACCGTACTTGGCTTTAAGCTCTGGCGTGGCGATGAAGAATTTTTCTGGTGTAGCGCCGAAGCGGTCCGCGAATTGCTTAGGCAGTTTGCCTTCCGCCGCAAGCTGCTTGAAGTAACTGGACTTCATGGCTGCCGTTATCGGCGAACGACCCATCAAAACCGCCTTCACCATCGGACCCTGCCCAAAATTACTCATCGCTATGGTCTTGAAAATTGATGTTTCTTCGATGAACCCGCCTGCCATCACAAGGTCTGGAACATACCTGCCTTTCTTCTTAAGAATCTGCGCACACCGTAACACTATCGCCTGCAAATAAATGGTCGGAATGCTCATCTCATCCATCATGGGAACTGGGCTCATTCCTGTGCCGCCGCCTGCGCCGTCAAAGCTTAACGCGTCAATTTTTGCTTCTGAAGCCCACTTCATGGTGTAAGCCACGGCTGAAGGCCTGTACGCGCCTGTCTTCAGGAACACTTTCTTGGCGCCTTGTTTCCGCAGCCACTCGATGTCTTCGAGGAATCCCTTTTCCTTAGGTATGCCGATTCTGCTGTGCCGCTCGAAAGTGTTGAATACGCCTTCTTTGAAGGCTTGCTGCACCATGGGGTCTTCAGGGTCTGGAATCACAATGTAGCCGCGTTTCTTGAGTAAAATCGCCTTTTGCAGGTCTCTGAGGCGCACTTCGCCGCCTATGGCTTTTGCTCCTTGCCCCCACTTGCGTTCGATTATGTTGACTTCGAGTTTGCTGAGTGCGTAAACGTCTATGCCGAGTTTCTGGTCTTCCACGTTGGTTTGGATGATGACGTCGCCGTATTTTCCATCCCAGAACTTCCTGAAGAAGTCAACTCTGCGCTTCAGCTCCGGTGACGAGGTCACTTTTCCATTAGTTATCTTGGCTTCCACATCCATGCCTACAACGTTTTCTCCAACTGTAATCGAAACGCCTGCGAGAGCCGCACCTACTGCTAAGCCTTCCCAGTTTAAGCGCGCCACATCGGTGGAGCCGAAAGCGCCTGTGAGTATGGGCAGCTTCAGGGGCATGCCGCCGATTTTGGTTTCCACTTTGACGTTTGGGAATATGGCTTCTTCGCTGCTTTCTTTGATGCCTTGGGCGTCGAATAAGCCTGCTTGGATGCTGAAGTGCGACCAGTCAAGTCCAAAGTTTTTGAGGGCTCCTGCCGTGCTTGTTCCGAATTGGGCTGGTTCAGGGTAGAGTGCTTCTCGTCCTCGGAAGGCTGAGAGGCTGATTTCGCACATGACGGGGCAGTCGCGGATGCATATGGGGCACATGCCGCTTATAGTGCTGGTGTCTTTAGAGCGAGTTGTGGTTCCAACGGTTGATTTTCCATTAAGGTAAGAACTGTTCTTCTGTACACGTTCACTCATTTTTCATATCTCCATTATACATTTGCACATTTTTTACTATGATTTAAGTGTGAAACCTGTACGATTGTTTTCTATTTAATTCTATGCATCATTATTTGTATGCAAGAAAATGAATTTTCCGCGTGGTAAATGAAACACGTGTCAAAGGACATACATGCCGCAAAAAACGGTTCTCAGAAAACACCATGACCCATTTGAATCTTTGAACAAACAATCATTCTTGAATTGCCTTTCCTTCCTTCAGGCATTGCGGGCATACACAGTGAAACGGAAGATACTTCGTCGCGCACAAATCAACGTACTTGCAGTCTTGGCAAGAAAAATCTTTGCCGCAGATGGTGCAACTTTGCAGAAACATCACCTTTTCGTCATTCAGAATGCTGGAGAGGGCGTCAATGAGTTTTTCGACATTGTTGTAGCTGCTTACGCAGAAGGTACCTTGCTCTCGGTTGTATTCCAACCCGAGCCTCAGCAAAAGAACGAATTTTTCTTTTTCAACGCGGGGAAGCCTGAACGCTTTTTTGTTTAGAACCACCATTTTTCTCACTCCGTCTAGAACTTGTTCATCTTAGCGAGGAATTCAACCTCTTCAGGCTCCAGCTTCAGCCCTGAAATCATGGGATTTGCCTTCGGTTTTGCCAGCATAATCTTGATGAAGGGAACAAAATCGTGCTTCGCAGTCTCGCGGCTGACGTGGCACGGCAATCCTATTTTGGCGCATATGGCGTTCAGTGTCGTTCTTTTGCTTTTTGTCCAAAATAACGTGATTATCCTAATCGGCGGGGAAATGAACTCAAACGGCTTGTACGATTCAGGCGAAACCGCTGCAGCCTCAGCCATGAAGTTGAAGAAATACTTCAAAAGGTGCCAGTTCTCCGTGCCGATTCTGCCCCTGAAAACATCTGCCCGCGAAACGTAATCATACGCTTCGGCAAGCTCCGCAGGATTCGTGTATCGGCGTGGTAGGTTATCACTAACCGAAAGCAGCAAATCATCATAATCTACACTGGAGTGACTCAGCAAGGTTGCCGCTTCCGCCAGACTTTTTGCTGAAAAGAATCCCCTAAGCGTCTCGTCCATGCTGATGTCCTTGTTTCTGGAACTCAGCACCATGGTGTCTTGAAGCGTGAGGACCTTTTTTTCTTCAGAGAGGCTCTGCAGGTCATTGATGGCTGATCGCACGTCGCCCCTGCTGTTCTGTGCAATTCTTTCAAGTGCTTCAAACTCAGCTTCAACATGCTCCTTCAGGCAGATCCTTCGCAGCATAGCAATAATCAGTGGTATGCGCACCTGCTGAAACCGTATCAACGTGCAAACTTTCTTCAGGGGTCTCAGTTTCTCCAAGTCAGGGTCGTTCGCAGCCATAATGACTGGTATTTGTGACTCTTCAACTATCTTTATTATAGCGCCCACGCCTCCTCGGTCCTCGTTGCCAGCGATGCCGTCAACCTCGTCCAGAAACAGCAGGTTGCCTTTGCTCTCAGTTGAGAACTTGTCCAACGCCACAAAAGAAGTTGCAGGTCCAGCAACCCTGTTGATAGCCTTCTCTGTTCTCGTGTCACTTGCGTTCATTTCGATAATTCTGAAGCCAAACTCGTTCGCAGCCGCGTTAGCCAACGCTGTTTTGCCTACCCCTGGCGGTCCATAAAGTAGCACAGCTTTTTTGGTGCGGCGTTTGTTCTTCAGCCACTCGACGAAGCTGGCTTTGGCTTCTTCGTTACCTATTACGTCAGCTATCTTTTTTGGGCGGTACTTTTCAACCCATAAAAGATTCTCTTTCAACTAGTTTCCCCTTTCGACTTCCCGACTTTGGCGAATTGGGCAAGCAACGCGCTCAGTTGGATGTCGCTGTTTGCGCCTTGGGTGAGGCGAAAATCGTACTCGCCAATAATGTTAGTTAAATCCGCTTTCTCCTCAACGGAAAGATAGGACACTTTCAGGAGTTCCCTCTGCATTTGGCGAACAATCTCTGAGCCTGAGAAACCGTACGCGCCCATAAGTTCATACATCATTTTTCTCGCTTCGATAAAGTCGCCGTTGAGTGCTTTGGCAAGCATCACCTGAACCTGTTTCGGGCTAGCTTCACCGATTACTGCGAGAACGGTTTTCTCATCCACGACGCCTTCCTTATACACCGCCGCCGTTTGTAAAGCGTTTATGGCGTGCCGCAGGTCACCCTCCGAGTACTCCACTATTTTCTCAGCGGCTTCAGGGGTCAAGGTGACGTTTTCTTTCTTGGCGAGGCATTCAAGGTGCTCCACCATGGCTTTCCTGTCAAGTTTTGAAAAGCGGAATATGGCGCAGCGGCTCTGAATGGGCTCAATGATCTTGCCCGACTGGTTGCAAATGAGGATGAATCTGCACGTTCGAGAACTGGTTTCCATAATTCTTCTAAGCGCCGTTTGAGCAGCCCCTGTCATCTGGTCGCTTTCATCCAGTATAACCAACGCAAAAGGAACATTGCCAAAACCTGCTCTGCTGTAGCGTGAGAAATCTTTGATCCTGTCGCGTACGGTGTCGATTCCTCTTTCATCCGACGCGTTAAGCTCCAGAGTGAAGGTCTTCCAGTTCTGCCCGAACAGTTCACGCGCTATGCAGAGTGCGACTGTGGTTTTTCCAGTGCCAGGTATGCCTGCCAGCAACAAATGTGGCATGGTCTTCGGGTTTCTCATGAAAGCTTTTAGGCTCTCAACGATGTCCTTCAAATCAACAATTTCGCTTAGGTTTTTCGGACGGTATTTCTCGACCCACATTAATCCTTCTTCGTCAACTGCCATAAGTAGCCCTCACAATAAAGGCACAAATAACGTGTTTCGCTGTCCTAATTTACTTTTCCACTGGAAAAGAGTCAAGTACCCAGCAGCACAAAAAAGGTGAAAACCAATCAGGCTTCTAGGTTGGAAACACAATTAGCCGATTTTGCTTCCTTCCACTATATCCTTTTCCGGCTGGAGCACCACGACGTTGCCCGCGTTATCTTCCGCGGCGAGAATCATGCACTGCGACTCCACGCCCATCATCACCCGCTTCTGAAGATTAAGCACGAACGCGCATTTCTTGCCCACGAGGTCTTCAGGCTTGTACCACTGAAGGAGCCCCGCCACTGCCTGCCTCTTCTCAGCTCCGAAATCCACCACAATTCGGATGAGTTTCTTGGAGCCTGGAATCTGGTTTGCCTCAACGATTTTTCCTATGCGCAGGTCAAGTTTTTGGAATTCTTGAAACGGTATTTCAATAGTTTTCTCGGTTTCCATGTCTCATCACCGTCTGCACTTTCCCGCGGTTAATCTATTAAGTTTTCTGTGGCTCCCGTTTTTGCTTTATTTTCTCCACGGTCTTCTCGACGCCTTTCCATCCTTCGGTTGCCTTCGAATGAACTATTTCAAATGCTTCCTTCGAAGTTAGCTTAGGCAAATACTCGCCAGTGGCTTTTCGCGTCAGAAACCCCGCTGCATCCAGCACTTGCCCGTTCAACTGTGAATCCACGTTGTCTGCCAAATGCAGAACCAACGCTTCGATTGTTCTAGGCTTAATTGGACCGTAACTTCCGTAATGAGCGGCGACGATGTGCACCAGTTCCACTGGGAAATCTCTTCGAACAAGTTCTGACGTTGCCAGAGAAATATGATCCATGTAGTCCGCTATGGCTGCTGAAGTGAAATCGCCTTTTTCGTCCACGGCGTAAGTTACTGGCTTGAAAATGTCGTGCAACAAAATTCCCGCAGTCACGAGGTCTCGGTCCACTTTTCCGCCGTAAACCTCCTCCACCACGTCGCAGAGCGCCAAAGCCAGCTTTGCAGTTGCGAGAACGTGTTCAATGTAGCCGCCTTCGTAAGTGTGGTGATGTGCTAATCCTCCAGGTGAAACGTCAAATGAGGGGCCTGAGTAAACTTTCCCATCCAGTTTGAACGTCGGGTTCTCCAAGAAATCCACGACTTTCTTGCGGAGTTTTCTGTTGCGGATTTTGTCTGATAGTTCTTTCAGTTTCGGGTTCAACACGTTCTTCGCCTGCTAACTATCTGTTGGCGTGGCAATTGTATTTTTCTTTTTTTCTGAGGCGATTCTGTGCGCTTGGCGGATGGGTTCAGGAATTCGAGTTTCGCGCGTGCAGTGCTTTACGATTCTTACGGCTGTCTTAAGGGATACCATGTGTCCCACGCTGACGTAAACTGGTTTAGAGCCGTCATGCGACAGCAATTCGCCTAGAATTTCGCCGTTCTCTGTTAGGAAGACTTCTTTGCCTACCTGTTTAGGCTCACCGACAAGTCTGTTTTTTGCCACGCCGACAGTGGGTTTCCCTATGGCGAGTCCTAAGTGACTGGCGAACCCGCATCTGTAAGGATGTGCCCTTCCGTGGCCGTCAACGAGAAAAACATCAGGCTGCAGCTTCAGTTTTTGAACGCAAGCAACGGCGACGGGGGTTTCCCTAAAGGCGAACAAGGTGGGAACGTATGGAAATTTGGCGTGCTGCACTGCTGTTTGAACTTCCAACAGTTCAAGAGATTCATAATCTAAAACTGCAACCGCACCGATGGCCAAGTTCTCTGAGTATGCGGCGTCCACGCCTGCAACTAACCTAATCTTCGCGGGCAATTTGTCTTCAAGAATGATTTTTTTGGCCATGCATTCCTGTGCCTTGTGAGCTTTCAGGATTGAAAACTCAACTGCCGAGTCAGGTTTGGGCATTAGGGTTTTCTGCCTTTGCGAGAATTTTGTCCCTTTTTCCACTTCTGTTCGAAGTGCTGCAAATGGTCTTCTAACGATTTTCTCCGCACTTCTTGGGTTATGTCGCCGCGAGTAGTCTCTATTATTCTTCTTGCGATGTCGCATTTTCTCCTAAGCCCCGGCACAAGCATGTAGGCTTCGTCCAAAGCCATCAGCTCAATATTTATTTCATCCATGGTTTCCAAGCATTTTTCGCCTTTCTTGACGTCTCCTTCACGCAGGGCGTCCAGTGCTAAGCGTCTGTACTCGCCAATGACGTCAGCTAAGCCCAAGACATAGTCAACTGGTGGCACGCCAATTTCTGCAGGCGTCACAAATCGTGATTCTTCGATAAGCTTCACAAAAATGTTTGCTTCCGCGTATTCCTGGAGCGCCGCGCTGAACATGCCTCCATAGATGATTGCGGGGTATTCTTTCGATAGTTCTCTTAGCCTTGTGATTAGTTCCTTCGCTTTCTCAATCTGCTTTCTGGCTTCTTCAAACCTTTTCTGATGACTGAGCAGTATTGCCTGTTTAGAGAGGCTTGTTGTTTTCCGCATGCTCTCCTGCGCGTCTTTTCGCACTTTCTCTTTTTGGGTAAGTTCTCTTTTTACCTCTCTCAGCATGGTTTTCAGAGATGGCAAAATCTCCACCTTCCGTTGAATTGGCACTCTTTTGCTTGTTGTGTTCTTAAAAAAATAGAAGTAAGAAACTGTGTTTATAGGTTTTCTTTTAGGCTTCTGGCTGTTCAGGTTCTTCCCATTTCTCGACGACGAGTTTGGTGTCTCCTAGCTTGAAGCTTACCTTAACGAATATGGAGTCTGCTCCTTTGAACGGGAACATGCTGTCTTCCGCTAGGTCTTTGGGCAAATAAACTAAGTATTTGCCGTCTTTTCTCCTGAACAATCGCCCTCTTCCATCGCTAACCATAATTCTTCATCCTCCCAGATTGAATTCTTGGTTTAATAAACGGTACATACAAAATTCCTATTTAAGACCTCCATTCACGTTTATCATCAACACTCTATCAAGTTCACCGAGAAGAATGAAAAACCTGAATTATTTGCAACCCACACAACATACTTCAAGAAGAACCAAATCGCATAGGCTTCTCTTTTTTGCTTAGCAATACAACTCTACTTTCAACTGATTCATCCACAATGCTGTACCCCGTTTTCTCAGCGAGCCGCAGCGCAAAATTGTAAACCTCTTCGTGTTTAGGCATGCTGTCAAAACCCAAGCGAAGACTCGAAAAACCAACATGCATGTATGCTTTAGCTTCAATATACGTCGGCTCAGCTTTCTCCACAAGCTTAGCGTACCCATCCACGTCCCCAATGTTATGCCCACTCACCAGAGTCATGCGAATCACGGTGGGACATCGAAAACTCGGCAAGAAAGCCAGCGTCTCATTCAACCTAGCCCAAGCGCTAGGCACCTGAGGACGGCAAACGCGCTTAAACACCTCTTCGTTCGGAGCGCAGACAGAAATGTACAGTTGCGAGGGCTCCTCACTCAACTTCGAAAGCTTCGCGGGCATTGTCCCGTTGGACACAAGGAACGTTGTAAACTCTTTCGCGCGGAACGTGCGGATTAACTCTCCGAGAGGCTCGTAAAGTGTCGGTTCTCCAGTCAAACTGATGGCAACATGCCTTGGCCTTAAGGCTTCTCTGAACTTTTGCTGAATCGTCTTCGGGTTCCCTTTGTACCCACTCAGAATCTTATCTTGCGCCTTCAAGGTGCCTTTCACAATTTCTTCAGCAGAATCCCACTCTGGCAGTTTCATTTCGTCCCATGTGATTTGCAGGTCGCCGCTTTGCGCTCTCCAGCAGAACAGGCATTGTTGAGTGCAGTAAAAAAGTGCTGGCGACATTTGAATGCATTGATGAGACTTTATGCCATAAAACTTCTGCTTATAACATGATCTGTCGCTGGTTAACGCTTCGTAAAACCACTTGCACCGTTTGACGGCTGAGTGCTTGCCCACCAGATGGTACTTCTGCCTCTTTAACGCCTGCATGAGCGGGGACGGAACAAGATTCTCCAAGGTGCTTCACAGATCCACGTGACTGCTGTTTTAGAGACACATAGTGAAAGCGCTTTATTAAAATAGTCTCGCCCCAAGAAACTCAATTCTCACGGTCCCACTGTGACGCGCTTAGATACGTCTCCCTTTTTCCTTCTGTTGAATTCATTATGTGCAGCGTGACCCGTTGCGGAGGTCTCTGTTTCCGAACGAAAGGCAAAGTTTAAAATGTTCTCCTAATAGTTAATGTTGAATCGCGACGAGAAACTTTACTGAATAGAGGAGTCGTTTGGTTTGAAACAAAAAGCTGCTACATTTACTCTCCTAATCTTAATGAGTACTGCTCTCCTTTTCATGCCGCTCTCGCAAGTTAAGGGACAGTCGCCATATGGCTTAGCCCTACTACAAATTACTGAGCAGGGAGGTTACCAGGGGCTGGCGTCGGCAACTGTGGGTGAACCAGTTACCATTATCGCTACACTCGACACTTACTATGGCGCGTACAAACTTTGGTTTGGCGATACCCTCGTTGACAGCGGAACTTCATCCGGGTACTATATAGCCTCGAACTTCACGATACCTCAGGGTCCCGCCGGAAACTATTCGGTTACCCTAATGGACGTCGCCGAAAGCCGTAACGTCACCGAACAGTTCGCAGTAGCCATACTATACAGTGCCAAAGCAATTGTTCCCTCAGCGCCCGCGCAACTGCAGGAAGGAAACAATGTGGTCTTAAATGTTACTATCGCGGGAGGTACGCCAAATACAGCATACGCTGCGAACATCACGGTTATGCTGCCCGCTCCTCTTGCTACAAACTATTCAAAGATCATTTCGTTCACGAGTTCTTCTCTGGGAACCGCAAACGCGCAAATCAATTTTCCAGACCCGAGTTTTCAGCCTTCCGGTTCCACCACTATCTACACCGGATTATACACGGTGCTCTTCAATGCCACTGAACAATTGGCGCAAGATAGTTTCTCCGTGGGTTTCACAGACGCAAGCAGCTACCATAGAGGAGACACTGTGAAAATACGTGCCGTAGGCTATCCACCAGGCCAAAGCGCCACGTTAGCCATTGAATCTCCAGATGGCGGTGTTGTGTCTACTCAAGCAGTGACTGCCTCAAGCCAGGGGATTATAACTTACGAGTGGGCAGTTCTATCCACAGCGGCATTGGGCTCCTACGCGGTAACCGTTTCTCCTCAAGCAACGGTCAAGGCTATCGCTGACTCGCAAACTTTCACCGTTCCCGGCTATCCCATTAGCTTTCATGCAAGGAACTTGGCAGGCGACCCAGTGCCTCAAATAGTGGTAGAAGTTCTTGATCAAGCAACAAGCAGGACATACGATGGTACAACGTACAATGATGGAGTAGCCATAATTAACCTTGAGAAAGGCAATCACACCGTAGCCGCATATTGGAATCAGGTTAAAGTTGGCGAAATAAAAGTCTCCATAACTGGAGACAGTACGTACGATATAACGTGCCAGTTGACCAACCTCAAAATCACAGTTCAAGACAAGAACGGAGTCGTTATTTCATTCGTCAATCTAAACGTGACTTATCAATTCACAACTCAAACAGGCTCAGTGCAAACTGGAAGCGCCTCTGGCCAAACAGACCTTACAGGAGCATGTACTTTCAACTCAACCCTCCCAGGAATAAGTTACGTGGTTAACGCTTCCAAGTACAACGTAGTCTTCAATATCGGCAACAACACAATCACCTACTTGCCCTTCCAGTCTTCTTCCCCAGTGGCGATCCTTTGCCCTGATGAGACTTTGACTCTGAACATGGTTGATTACAACTTGGCCACTCTTCCCAATGTCCGCATTGAACTCATTGAGCAGGCAAGCGGCATATTCTACGGCGCCACAACTGACAACGCTGGAGCCGCTTCAGTCCGAGTTACTTTCGGTCAGTACAGGTTGAGAGTATACACGGCAGATAACATTCTGCTAACCGAAACCATCATAAACGTGTTAAGCGATACACATCGCCAAATTCGCTGCGTGGCAAACCTTCAAGTCACAGTCAAAGTAGTGGACTACTTTGGAAACCCAATATCCAATGTGAACGTTCAAATGAGCAGGTCTGGAATGAACCCGCAATCAAAAACCACACAAGGCGACGGAACTGCAACGTTCGACAACGTTATAGGCGGCGACATCGAAATAACCGCGTATTCTTCTGGGAACGAGAACTCTTACGTAGCGAGAAACCTCCAGGTTGACTCGCCAACTATGGTGCAGCTCCAAATGGCGAACTACGTTGTTATAGGCGGTTTGCTTATAGGCACAAGCTTGCTGGCAACCATAATCATCGTTCTGGTAGCGGTACTGCTGTTCCTGGGCATAGAGCTCTATAAAAAGAAAGGATTCAAGTTACTGCGCAAAAGTGAAAGTAAAGATGTACAATCGTGAGTGTTAAGCAAAAACGTTTATATTGAAACTGCGGAAATATATATGAAGAATGTCGTCAACATTAAATTCTGCTATTTGAACACAAGAGGTGGTATACCTGTTGGCTCAATCAAAGCCTTGTTCTCCAATGTGCCCGTCTTTTAAGTGTGCCAAAAACTCCGCTTTCTACCAACGCGACGCTGTTTGGTGCAAATGGACTGAAGAAATATGCAACGTCGCAAACTGCACCTTTTCTCTCTGTGTAAAGCGGCGTTTGCTTCCGAGAGGTATCTGCGGGGAAACAGTGAAACGCCAAACCGTTGAAAGAGAACCTGAAGACCTGATAGATGAACCTGTGAAGATTAAGGGAAAGGCACTTCGTAAACTTGGAGAAAGAGAACTCTACTAAACCTGCTCTGTAGAAACTTGAAAAAATAAGCGCTGCGCTGTCAGCGAGTTTGTAGGCGCGCTTATCTTCCGTTTATTTGGCTTGGACGCGCTTAACCACTGGCGGTTTTTTCTTTTTCAGAATTCTGTAGCCGCAGATTATGCATTTTATTTCTCCGCCTCTGAGTTCCAGTTCTTCAACTGGCACTGTTGCCCCGCAACGCATGCACTCGTAGACAATTCCTGATTTCTCCATACAAGTTACCTCTTTCTACAAAGGAAAAGTATTTTGCTTTTAAACGTTTCCAGTGATCTC
>CAYGVV010000025.1:0-13276 GCA_964353395.1 uncultured Candidatus Bathyarchaeia archaeon
CTTTTCACCCACCACACAACACTTCAAAAATTTGTTTTAACCCGTATAAATGACTTTGGTATCGCTTTTACCACCCTGCTTCTGGCATTCTTTGCTGCAGCGGAATTTCACCATTGCACCCAGAACTCTATAACACTCTGCGTAGTTCTTGAAATCCTTGCCAAATTGGAACCCAGAAATAAACCCTGCGAATTTATCATATTTTGCCTTCCGAAGTTCCTCTCTTAAATCTCTTGCCAAGTCGGGGATTCGCCCATTGAAACCGTGGCGGTCACCACAGTAAAGACCACAATACCCAACCAGACTATCATTTTGTTTCATCATATTTACCTGAAATCCCTTATTCGTTCTTTCTATAAAAACTTACGATGCAAGTCACTTGATGGCGCCGGGAGGGGGATTTGAACCCCCGAGGCCCCGAGAGGCCACAAGCTGATTGGTCCCCCAAAGGGGATCTCCAGGCTTGCTCCCTGCCTGGCTAGGAGACCCCGGCAATGCTTTTCTGTAAACTCATGCTTGCGCGGTTTTATTATAGTTTCGCAACGCAACTTAAACCTTTACGGAAAAACACAGTTCGAGTGCTCTTATTAACCAGAAAAGCAATGGAATAATTTGAGTGAGGTGCTTTGAAAGAAACCTACGAATTAGACAGCACAGACAAAAAAGTAGACACCTACATCAGCAAACTAAAATCGCCCCAAAAAGAAGTATGCCAGAAACTCAGAGAAATTATTCACAAAGCGCTTCCGGAAATTAAAGAAGAAATGAAATGGGGTGTACCCACATTTGGAAGCGGCAAGTTTTACATCGTTGCCTTAAAAGACCACGTCAACTTGGGATTCTCATTAGAAGGTCTTTCGGAGGAAGAAAAGGGGCTTTTGGATGGAAGCGGTAAGACCATGAAGCACATCGAAATCGGCGAAAGCAAAGATATTGATGAAAAGAAAATAGTTCAATTGCTGGAACTGGTTCACAGCAAAAAGTGATGACTTCTGAACGAGCAGCTTGAAAACTCTTTTTTCTTTATAAGACTTATATTTTTACAAACAGTAAGTTAACACAACTAAGGGATTTGTTGTCTATGAAAAAACCAAGTTGCCTATGGCTTGATGAACTCAGCACTAAAGAAGCCGCTCAAGCTGCCGCCGCGGGAACCGTAATCATTTTTCCAGTGGGCAGCGTGGAAGAGCACGGCAAGCACTTACCGCTCTGCACGGACAGCCTGCAATCTGAGTACATAGCATTGGAAGTGGCTAAGCGGACAGGTTGCCTTGTGGCGCCGCCGTTTAGGCAGGGCATCTGCAACGCGGGGCATAATTTTCCAGGCACCATGTCAATCGAGTTTGACACGCTTTACCGTGTCGCTCGGGACATTCTGAGTGAGTTGGCGCGCAACGGTTTCAACCGAATCATCGTGCTTAGCGGTCACGCTGGTTCTTCGCACATGACGGCGTTGAGGCTTGCTGCGCAAAAGGTGGTGTTGGAAAACGAAAAAGTGGCTTCGGAAAGGAAAACTAGGATAATGGTTCTGTCCGATTATGACTTTGCCTATGAGTTGAAAGAAAAACTCGCAATCTCTCCGAAAGATGGGCATGCGGGCGACATCGAAACCTCACGCGTCATGGCGATAAGACCTGATTTGGTTAAAGGGAAGGGCGAGGGGAGTTTTCCTCAGATGCCCCGATTCGAAATCGTGGCGGACCCAGAACGGTATTTCCCAAGCGGAGTAATCGGCGACCCCACCGAAGCTACTGCAAGCAAAGGGCAAATGATAAACGAGTACGTAATAGAGCAAGTCGCGAAACTCGTGGAAGAACTAAAACGCAACTAAATTACTCAAGCAATCGGACCCGTCACGGAAAAGCTCAGGGCGGCCCTTGGTTTTGAGCCATCAGCACGCGGTAGCCGCTTTCCCTTGCGAGAACTTGAAAGTTTCCGAAGGCTTCAGTGAAAACTTCGGGTAAGGTTTTTTTGCCTATTTTTGATCGGACAACCATCTGGAACGTGCCGTTGCAAGCCATGACCGCTGGTGCGCCTCGTATCAGGGCTTCCACAGTCTGCATGCCTGCGCTCACCGGCGGATTGGACAGGACACAGCTGAAATATAAGTCTTGAACTGGCGCGTACAAGTTGCCTTGCCTGACTTCAGCGTTTGCCACTCTGTTTCGTTCAGCGTTTTCCCTTGCTAAGAGGACGGCACGCCTGTTCACGTCTGTCATGACTACACGCAACTTTGGGTTGAAAGCGGCGGCTGCTATGCCGACGGCGCCGTACCCGCAGCCAACGTCTAATACGCAGCCTTTTTCGGGGAGGACCATGGCTTCGATGAGCACGCGGGTTCCTAAGTCAACGCGTTTGGTGCTGAAGACGCTTGAGGCGGTTACGAACTCGAAGGTTTTGCCGCGTAGGCGCGTGCGGACGAGGCCGAATCTTGCTTCGGACTTCGGGTGCTCTGCATAGTAATGCTCAGTCATTCTTTGCTGCCACTTTTCCAGACTCTGGGGTAGGTGCCTCTGGTCATCAGGACGCGTTCAAGCGTGGCGACGGTTCCGTGGTTCGTGTTCAGAATCTCCTCGGTGGAGAGAACTGATTTCGCCAGCGCTATTGCTTCGCCCTTTAAAGTTAGGATAGCCACCATTGAGTCTTTGGCTATGGTAGTTTCAGCGGATAAGACGCCTGGAGCGGTCAAGTTTGCTCCGTGGCACAATGCGTCAACAGTTGAGTCTCTGACTGTGATTTTGGGGATTAATGCCAAGGCTGTTTCCATGGGCTGGATGAATTCCCGCAGAATCTTGGGGTCTTTCTTCTCTTGCCATTCGCTGAACCAGTAAGCCACCTTGTGCAAGGTAACGTGGGTTTTGCTGTTTTCACTAAAGGGTCCAGCTCGGGTTCGGCGGAGTTCCTGCATGTGGGCGCCGACGCCTAATATTTCGCCTATGTCATAGCAGAGTTTGCGTATGTAGGTGCCGCCTTCGCAACCCACGATGAAAAGGACGTTTCTGCCGTCCTGCTCGAGGAATTGGTTGTAGTAGATGCGTCGGGTGCGCACTTGCCGCTTAACCGAAGACCGCAGGGGCGGGCGCTGGAAGATTTCGTCTTCGAACTCCTGCATGACTTTTCGGACGCGTGTTTCTTCGGCGTCTCCGTGGAGCTTCATGACGCAAACGTATTCTTTGCCGCTGTACAAAAGTGCCTGAACAATTTTCGTAGAGTCCTCTAGGGTGATGGGCAGGACGCCGGTCACTTTGGGATTTCCCTGGCTGCTTTGCGCTATGCCTCTAGGGTCCCGCCGTGACCTATGACCGCGAGGTGCATGATTTTCTTGGTCCACGCGGCTACTTCGTGGCTTGTCGGTCCAGCTGGCTTGTCAAGGTTTATGACGCCGTAGCGGATGTACTGTTCTGCTGGTCTTTCCTCGGGGGCGTGTCCATATTTCGGGTCCGTTGCATCTTCTGCTCTGACTTGCAGTTCCCGTTTGGTTTCCCATGGAGGGACTGTTCTTGGCATATGAATTGCTCTCCTTGAATGTAAAAAAGAACGGGGAAGTATAAGAGTCTAGGCGGTTTTTGCTGGTTGAGCCATTTCCTGCAGTTTGCCTGCTGCCTCCAAGGTTGAGGTGACTTCTTCGTCTGAAGCGCCTCGTTTAATGTCGAGTTTGTCTTGGAGAATCTGAATGTGGTTTAAGTTGACTCTTTTTCTTTTGACTCCGGTGACTTTTTTTGGTCCAGTCACGAGGACGAAACTCTTGTCCATGACGTCTACTATGACGCATTTTTTGCCGGTTTCGCGTCCGGCTAGTTTCACGCATATTCTGCCGACTTCTACTGCTGGCACGTGTTCAGTCTCCTTCTTAAAACGGTTAAATAGAGAACCTTCAGCGGATATTTAAGCATGACATTTCCGATGTAATAATGTGACTGCGTGGTAAGCAAATGTACTGTAAAGCTTATCCCCTTTTAGAATCAGGAATTCAACCTACATTTCAGCCTATTTATAAGGGAGGGGGTAGGCGCTTCAGAGCAGTAGACCTCGGAAAACAGGACCAGCCAAAAACCAATCCAGCACTTCAGCCAACGCTTTCCCGCTAAGTCATGAATCTCTTAACCGTCTCGTAGAGTACGCTTGTCCCGAAAACAAGGTTCTCCACAGAAATCCGCTCATCTACACCATGCTCACGCCGAGTTGGCTTTGCGCCGTAACGTGTTTCGCTGCGCATCGGGTGAAAACCGTAGCACACACTGCCCATTCTGCGGAAGAAACGCGAATCCGTTCCACCAGCCATCAAAACAGGAGCCACACCGCAACCAGGCTCAAAATCCCCAAGAACACTTTTGATTACGTTAAATAACGGTGTATCCACAGGCGATTCCGAAGGCTCCTGCGCTTGCACAGTCTCAAAAGAAAGCTTCTCCAAACCAACATCTCTAAGCAGCTCCCTAACCAACGCTTGAGCACCCGCAGTGGATTGCCCAGGAAGCACCCTGCAGTCAAAAACCGCTTCACACTCAGAAGGAATCACATTCTCCTTGACTCCACCATGAATCACAGTTGGCGCAATCGTCATCCTAATCCTTGGACGAACCTCATCCACAACGGTCATGGCAGTCTTCTCCAACTCATCCAACACCCTGTCGCTTGACTCTGGGTCTGCAAGAATACGCGCGAAAGGCTGCTGCAGACTTGCATCTTCCGCCGCAAATTCAGCCAGAAACTGCCTCATCGTGGGCACCAGCATAATCTCCGCGTGATAGTTGCCCAGTTTCTCAATGACCTTGCTCATGCGCATGATGGCGTTGTCAGCCGCTTCAGGCATAGAACCATGTCCAGGTGTACCTTTCGCTTTCACCTTGAACCAGAGCAAGCCCTTCTCAGCTGTGTTCACAGTGTACACGTTCTTGTTCAGGGTTGGAATGGCTGATCCACCACCCTCATTCAGAACGTAAGGGGCGAAAATCTTCTCCCGATGATTACGCAGCAAATAATCCGCTCCACCGAGTCCACCCATTTCCTCGTCAGCCGTCGCAGCCAATATGACATCGCCTTTAAGCTTCACACGGTTGAGCTTCAAGAGTTTAAGCGCCATCACCTCTATAGCCGACATGCCTTTCATGTCCAAAGCGCCACGCCCCCAAACAAAACCGTCTTTCACCACGCCACCAAACGGGTTCACACTCCACTCCTTTGCGTTAGCGGCAACCACATCCAAGTGAGAAAGCAGCAGCAAACCTGGTTTTTCACCTGTACCCTTCAACCGCGTGATAACACTGCCTCGTCCAGATGCGGACTCGAAAAGTTCACATTTGAAATCGTCTTTGCCCAAGTTTTCAGACAAGTATTTGGCTGCTTTTGTCTCGTTTCCTGGAGGATTCGTGGTGTCGATGCGGATCAGTTCGCTTAATAGGTTTGTAATTTCCTCTTCAACTTCCTTGAGTAGCGGAACGTGCATTTTGGGGTCACTGTTTCTAATGTAGAAAGATAACCAGTGTTCTTAAGATTTTCTTGCGTTCAACTGTACATTTGATGGATCAAGAATGAATTGCCGAGCAAATTCAGGTAAGAAAAACAAGAAGTTTATATATGAATGTGAAAATGCTTATGGCACATAGTAAGGCGTATCAAAATGAAAGAAATGAAACCATTGGACTATCAACTCCTGTTCGAGTTAATGAAAGATTCCCACCGAAGCGACAGGCAACTAGCTAAGGCTTTAGGTATTTCTCAACCCACCGTAACCCGAAGAAGAGCCATGCTCGAAGACAACATCATCGAAGGATACACCATTGTACCCAAATTTGGACAGATCGGATTCGAGATGACCGCATTCACATTCTTGAAAACGACGCTCAACCACAAGAAAGGCGAAGAAAAAGAACAAGCCTTCAACACACTCAAAGAATGGTACATGAAGCAGCCAAACGTCATAGTCGTTCTGGACGGACAAGGAATGGGTTGGGATGCAGTTTGCGTTTCGCTACACAATAGCTACACAGATTATGCCCAGTTTCTGAGAACCCAACAATCGGAGCTTTCAGACCTAATAGTTGAATGCCAGACGTTCCACGCAGACCTAAAACCTGGAGTAGCTATCAAACCGTTCCACCTAAAGTACCTAGCAAAAACGAAGTAGTTAAAGCCGAAAAACCATCGTTCAGCTTTGGCGTGAACCTCTTAGCGGAGTTTCCGCTCTCCCAGTCTCTTTTCTACATAATCAAGTTCAGAATTTGAACCAAGTCAGCAAGCTGCTACTCCAGCAATTTCATCTGCGACCTTTCTTGTTCATAGTCCTCTTCAGAAACCTTTTTTTCGGAAGTTTAGGCTTCTTCACGCGTTCCGCATCTACAGCCAAAACTAACCCTCAAACACCTATATCGCATTGTCACCTTTTAAGCATTGCACCAACAGCCAAATTGCCCCAGAAAACTAGCCGCACAGCTCTCAAAACAGCGAATATCAACGGAACATCAAATTCAACCTGTACAATGAACCATCATCACTGCAGAGCAAAGAAGCGGTAGTGTATTTTCCCAAAAAAAGAAAAAGGAATGAGCCTTGCAGCTTCCTGAAATTTTGTTGCGTGTATTCTTAGTCTAGTTGGTAGGCTTCTTCGCCATGCTGACTCAAATCGAGACCCGTATCTTCCTCTTCCGCGCTGACCCTCAGGGGTGAAAACAAGTTAACCAGCTTCAAAAGCACGTAAGAACCGCAGAAAGCAAACACAGAAACCACCGCCACAGCCAACACCTGTACTTCAAGCTGATAAGCGTTCCCAGCAAGCAGCCCACTCACATTATTCACCATCGTAGTTGCAAACAGACCCACGCATACCGCACCGATGATGCCGCCGACACCATGGCAGGCAAACACATCCAGGGAATCGTCAATTCTGGATCTGCCTGAACGCCAATTAGCCACCAAATTCGAAATTACACCCGCGGCCAACCCAATAATCACTGCAGAAGTCACGTTAACGTAGCCCGAAGCCGCGGTGACAGCAGCCAATCCGCAGACAGCGCCCACTGATATGCCGATTGCTGAAGGTTTCCCCTTGATAATCCAGTCCAGAATCATCCAACTTACCGCTGCGGCAGCGGCAGCCAAGTTGGTGACCACAACGGCTGAAACCGCAAGATTATTTGCGGCTAACGCACTTCCTCCGTTGAAGCCAAACCAGCCGAACCACAACAAGCCCGCGCCCAGAATCACGTATGGGATGTTAGTGGGCTTAAATTCTTCCGCGTTCGGCATGGGCGCAGCGCCTTCTTTTCCGCTAATATTTTTCATGTGCTCCTTCCAAGTTACGCAGCCTTTTCTTCTGCCTACGATTAGCGCCGCAGCCAATGCCGATAAGCCCGCTGCGAGGTGCACCACGATGCCGCCTGCGAAATCAACCGCTCCTAAAACATGCAGCCAACCGTTTGTGTTCCACATCCAATGCGCAATGGGCGTGTAAATGAAGGTAGACCACAACACTACAAAAATCAACAGTGACCGAAACCGAACTCTCTCCGCGCAAGCACCGATGATTAATGCTGGAGTAATAGCTGCAAACTTTAGCTGAAACGCAAAAAACAGCAATTCGGGAATAGCTGGAGCATAAGGACTCACAGTTGAAATTCCCACGTTGTTTAACCCTAACAGAGACAAATCACCTATGATGCCGTGAAAGCTTGATCCATAAACCAAGCTGTAGCCCCAGAAAAGCCAAACCAAACTAACTACCGCAAAAATAATCAGACACTGCACGAGAGTTGAAACAAGGTTCTTGCGCCGCACCAAACCGCCGTAGAAGAAGCTTAAAGCAGGAGTCATCAACATAACTAGGGCTGTCGCCATCAGAACCCACGCAACATCGCCCGCCCCTGAAGATGCAACAACAGACACTTTTTCGGCTACTCCTGTTAGCTGCTTTTAATGAATGCTTATTCAGTCATACATGAACAAATATATAAACCATTCATTTATCCCATATCCTCGGCAAGCATTGAACAAATGTTCATAAAAATGAGCGATATCTGAGAAAAAACGCAAATTGTAGTAAGCTATTCTGCAGTATATCAGAAAAACATTCAAAAAATAGTTAAAAAAGGATGGGGAAAAAGAGCTTTTTGCTCTTGCTGTTTATTCATTCCAGTTGGTAGGCTTCTTCACCGTGTTCGCTCAAGTCTAGCCCTGCATCTTCCGCTTCAGGACTAACCCTCAGAGGCGAGAACACGTTAACCAACTTCAGCAGCGCGTAGGAACCGAAGAACGCAACTGGCACCACCACGCCGATGGCTATGAGTTGAGCAGCCAGCTGCCCTGGATTCCCGAAGAATAGCCCGTTTACTCCGGCGACTCCTGCGGTTGTGCTGATGGCTGCTGAGGCGAATAGCCCTGTTGCAATTGAACCCCAAAGTCCGCCGACTCCGTGGCACGCAAAGACATCCAGTGTATCGTCTATTCTTGATCTACCTGCTCGCCAGTTAGCCACGAGGTTAGAGATCACTCCTGCAGCTAAGCCTATGACCAATGCTGAGGTCACGTTAACGTAGCCAGCCGCTGGTGTTATAGCAACTAGTCCAACGACTGCGCCGATGGCTATGCCGACTGCTGAAGGTTTGCCTTTAATCACCCAGTCTGCGAACATCCAACTTACTGCGGCTGCTGCGGCTGCCAAGTTAGTGGTGACAAGCGCTGACACTGCCAAGTCGTTTGCTGCTAGTGCGCTTCCTGCGTTGAAGCCGAACCATCCGAACCACAGTAGCGCTGCCCCAAGCAGTACGTAAGGTATGTTGGTAGGTTTGAATTCGGCTGCGCTGCTCTTGTTTAACGCCTTCATGTGATCTTTCCACGGAGTGCTGCAGCCTTTTCTTCTGCCTACTACAAGCGCTGCTGCAAGCGCTGATAAGCCTGCTGAGATGTGCACAACGATGCCGCCTGCGAAGTCAATGGCGCCTAAGCTGCGTAGCCAGCCTTCAGGGTTCCATACCCAGTGAGCTATGGGTACGTAGATGAGTGTTGACCAGAGGACCATGAAGATTAAGAGGGAGCGGAATCTGATTCTTTCTGCGCAGGCGCCTATGATTAGTGCAGGTGTGATGGCGGCGAATTTCAGTTGAAATGCGAAGTACAGTAGTTCGGGAATGGTTGGTGCAAGAGCTGTATTGATGTCGTGTATGCCCAAGTTGTTCAGACCTGCTAGGGATAGGTTGCCTATGATGCCGTGGAAACTTGGTCCGAATACGAGGCTGTAGCCCCACAGTGCCCAAATTACACTGATGACAGCGAATATGATGAAGCATTGGACTATTGTGGATACTAGGTTTTTCTTTCGCACTAAGCCGCCGTAGAAGAAGCCTAATGCTGGGGTCATTAGCATAACTAGTGCGGTTGCAACTAAAACCCACGCTGTGTCTCCTGAATTTGAAATTGGAATTGCACTCATTTTTTATTCCCTCTTTGACGTTTGTTAGCTGGTTCTTTTTTTTTCTGTGCAAGTATCTCATACAAGTATATAAAACTATCCATATGCATAATCTATTTATTCATTTCTGAACACTTGTGTAAAAAATCATGCCTTGACTGAATTTCCATCCAGTTTTGTTTCGCACACTCAGCCCGCAAATCGAAAGTTGTCCAAAATCAAGAGCAAACTGGAACTTCAGAGCCAGAACAGGTTTTGAAGCAACCACACGTTAACTCTCCTCAAACGAGATAATTATATAAGCAAATAATCCATTAGGAACCCTATGCACTCTCGATCAGCTATCACTAAGCTGCAAGTAATTCTTCTAATTGACATAGTAATTATCGCTTCAGCAGCAGGAGGTTACTTCTACATTCTGTCAATACCAGCGCCTGCCCTTGACCCTGCCAAAGCCCAACTAACCGAATTGACGCTAAGCCAAACCGAAGCGCTGATTGGTCAAAGCATAAAAGTCTCCGTTAACGTGACCAACATCGGAACAGAAGCTGGGTCCTATGAGGCAAACCTAATAGTTGACGGCGCCACAAACCAAGCTAAAACAATTCAACTGGCAGCCGGCGAGACCAAAACAGTGGAATTTGAAATCTCTAATGCGGCTGAAGGAACGCACCTCGTCAAAATAGGAAATTTAGAGGGAACATTCACAATCTTAAGCATGTTCAGACTATCCGATTTGTCAATTAACCGAACCGAAGCAAAAGTCGGTGAACCCATAGGAATTTCAGTCAAACTTACCAACAAGGCAGAACAAAGCGGAAACTATTCCATAACCCTCATAATCAACGACACAGCAACCGAAACCAAAACGGGTCAACTAGATGGTGGAGCAAGCACAAGCGAGTTATTTGAAATTGTGGAACAAATAGAAGGAACGTATTTCTGCAGAATCGGCAGTTTGAACGGAACATTCAAAATCAACCCCGCAGCTCCTCCGCCTAGACCTGCCGAATTTAACGTAACCAATCTGATAATTGACCCAACAGTAACCCAACCAAGCGCCCCTGTCAAAATTTCAGTCAACGTAACCAATGTTGGAGAATTAAGTGGTAGTTATGCATTGGACCTTAAGATCAACAATACCGTGATAGAAACCAAGACTGTTCAATTGTCAGGCGGAGCAACTACAAAGGCAGAATTCAACGTAACCGAAACGACCAAAGGCACATACTCCGTCAAAGTAGGCAATTTAACGGGCGAATTCAGTGTTCGAGATCCGTCCAAAATCACATTGTCTAACATGTTTGTTAAGCCGTATGAAGTGTGGGTTGGGCAGTCAGTAACCGTCGTAGTCACTGCGAAAAATCCAGCCGCAGACGAAAGCAGCTTATCGGTAAAACTGATGGTTGATGGCGAGGTAGTAGAAACCAAAACTGTCCAGTTGGCTGGTGGAGCAAGCGCAACGGTGGAATTCAACGTGACTGCAAAGAGCGAAGGAGCACACAAAATCGCTGTGAATACCCTTACTGGTGGAGGATTCAAGGTCGTCAAGACGGGATATCACACACTCAGCGTTTCATCATCTCCTGTCGTGGGGGTAGACTTCACCTTAAACGGAGTATCTCACAAGACGTTTTACTCTGAACTCTTAGCTGTAGGAACATACACCGTTGCGGTGCCAGCAACAGATCCAACAGGTAGATTCACATTTGAAAGTTGGGATACTGGAACTAGATCTCCTTCAATATCTGTGAATCTTCAAAGTCAAATAACGGTTACGGCGTCTTTCACTGGAGGCAGCTCCTGTCCTTCTCTGTACGTGTGGAACGGAACAGATTACGTTTACGTCGCAGATGTCTCAAACCATGGCTGGCTGGGATATATCAACTACATGAACGAAGATGGCTCCATCGTATTCTACCGAAATAACCCGTGGGACTACATCAAATTAGACAGCAATCAACTCCAGCCGACGAATGGATACTATAATCTAACCTTGATCCAGAAATGGAACGAAATCTTCTATCTGGACCAAGCTTACATGGTGGTGGTTGACCACCCAGCAAACGTGGATGTCTATTCAACCCTAGTCGAGCAATATCTTGACCCGAATTACATGGGTAAAATCTACACTGTGAGCAAAAATCCGTTAACGCCCGTTTCCGCCGTGAATGAGAAGGGTGAAAACGTCCTGCCTAAGATATCCAAGATGGATGGAATCTTTACGTCTGGAACCAACGGAATCCAGAGCCCAGCTTGGGATAATATAACATGGAACAGGCTAACGCTAAACTTGGGCAATTTGTCCGGTGCACCACAAATCAAGCTCATAGTCAAAGCCGTAGTTGATTGGGGTTCCGGCGACGACTACACAACTTGGCTTGACAAGTTCTTCGCGCAACCAGTGCCGAATGGAACGCAGATTACTCCTCCGCCATTTATGGAAGTCAAAGATGCAAACGGGAATTGGGTAAGGGTTCCTGAGAGCAGAGATATTCCGTTGCCGCCCGACAGAGTTGCTAGAACTTATGTAGTTGACTTGACTGGTTTGTTCCCCACTAACGATTACTCGCTAAGGATTAACAACTTCTGGAACGTAACATACGATTACATTGGAGTGGACATAACTCCTCAGCAGAACGTGACCATTCAGAGAATCACCCCTCAAGCCTACCTTAACGAAGCCTTTACTTCAGGCTCGGCTGCCGCTACTGGCAACTTCACAAGATACGGCAACGTAACGGAACTATTGCTCAACGAAGATGATATGTTTGTGATTGGAAAACAGGGAGACGCAGTTACCCTCCAGTTCTCTCTTGCTGACTTTGCACCCCGTGCAGAAGGAATGGTGAGAGACTACTTCTTCTATGACGCATGCTGGTTCAAAGATGAGAACGGTAACTGGGGCTTCGGATTCGGCTTCACCGCAGACCCGTTACCCTTCCACAGCATGAGTGGTTTTCCATACCCGCCTTCGGAGAGTTACCAATATGACGCTGAACACTTAAGATACATCTTGGAATACAACACCAGAGTGATAAGCCCCTCCTCGACTGAGCAGCAAACCGTTTCGAACCAGAACGGTTTTGCCACTTTGTCCATCGGTGCCATCGTGATTGCTGTAGCCCTATATGCAACGTTTAAATTGAGTGCGCGCCATTCCCATTATTCAAAAAAGCTTAAGAGACTTTAGAAATGTCTTTGCTGCCTGAGATTGCTAATCTATATCTTCAAGCGTTGACATGGGGTTTTCTGTATGGACTAGTTTTTTGTACCTCAGCATGTCTCCCATACATCGCGGGTTACATTGCCGGCATCGGAGCTGGTTTCCGAAAAGGGGTAATCGTCACGTTGATATTCAATTCAGGACGCTTGACTGCATACGCCCTTATCGGAGCCGCAATTGGCTTATTCAAACTGGTCGTAAGCGACCCTGTGCTTTCTTCTTTTCAAAAATACTCTTCTTTCGCCTTCGGAATAGTAAGCATAGCAGTGGGCGCAAGCATACTTCTCAAGAGCAGATCGTCGTCTTACGACTGTAGGGCAGAAGGAAGCAAGTATATTGCGTTCAAAAGAGTGAACGGGAGATTTGATGTGCGCGCCTTCTCACTAGGCTTATCTAGAGGATTATTGTTGTGCACCCCGTTAATGTTGCTTCTCGGGTACTCGGTGCCCTTTGCAGCGCCGATTGATAGTCTATTCTTGGCAGTTTTATTCGGTCTTGGAACTGCGCTTTCTCCAATATTGCTGTTAGGCGGCGTCACAGGCTGGCTGCTGAACAAGGCACCTCTCTTCCGCAAATGGATTTCGACCGTGGGTGCGGGCATACTCATAGTGCTTGGGCTGGCCACTTTGATAAACGCTTTGGCTCTC
>CAYGVV010000026.1:0-12652 GCA_964353395.1 uncultured Candidatus Bathyarchaeia archaeon
AGGCGCAGGATGGTGCCGCTTCCGCTCTTTTGGCTTCCGTCAATCTCAAACAATCAGTCATGCCTCCCGAGGGCAAGTTTCAAATAATTAATAAGCGCCTTAAGTACTTTAGAGTTAAAAGGAGAGCGTAAAGGATGAGCGCTGACAAAGAAAAACTGAGCCAGCTTATAGAAAGAATCGACGAGATTCTTTCAGTTCTAAACCAAATTTCCGAAGACCTCAAAACCGTTTCTGCCTCAATAAAGTCCTTGGCGGTTGGGCAAATCACAAGTTCACCAGCGCCTCAAACTTCGCCACCCGCTGCTCGCCCAGTCTCAGAAAAGTCAAAGACTCTCGAAGACATCCGCATGTTGTTCCCCGAGGATTTGGACAGCCTGCTTGGCTTCGAAGAGAAGAGCGACTACATCATAATCAAGCCGAAGCAGTTCTTGGGTTCAGAGAACTTTGCGAAAATTGCTTCCACCGTACGCGGCATCGGCGGCGAATACATCAGCGCAGGCAGAGACAGCCACTTCAGGGTGTACAAGAAAAAAAGCTAAAAAACGCATTACTTCAATGCTTTCCCCAGTTCAAAAGCGGCGTTCAGCACGTGCTTCATCTTATTTTGAACTCTCTAAACTCCCCCGTGAAGCTTTCCCACGTTAACTCAAAACTTGTGACCACGGCTCCCCTTGGTCCATGATTGCTGAATTCGGTAAGCGCCTTAACCGCTTCTTCTTCGCCTTCAAAAACAGCTTCCACCCTGCCGCCGGGCAAGTTGCGAACCCACCCTTTCACATTTAAGCCTTCAGCTTTGCGTTTGGTGAGTGCCCTGAAGAAGACTCCCTGTACTACACCACTTACCAGCACGTGGGCTCTAGCTTTCATTATTCCACCATTGCAAGCAATTGCAAGATAAATCTAACGTTCTTGGCGGTTTATTACTTTTCATTTTAACCGACCTCTCCCACCTGTGCGTGCAGGTCGTTCACGCACGCGCCTTAAAAGCGCTTCGCAACAGTCAGACACTTGGTGGACCATTCGTGTTCAAGAACGATTCAGGCAAACTAATGGTGTACGCCTCAGCTGTTACTTCCCATAGAGAGCGATTACGGTCGGTCAGAACTGCCGCGGAAAGAATGGCTAAACAATTGAACTTGGACTTCGAAATGGTCAAGCAAACTAAGGGCTGCTCGCCCATTTACGTTTACTACGAGCAAGGCGAAGAGGACCCTATACCGATTTACTGCGACGAAGGCAAAACAGGCGACCTGCAAGAGATCCTTTCGCGCTTAAGAAACATGATGTTTGTGCTGTCTTTTCACCCTAAACATGTGGCGCTGAAGCAAGCGCGGAAAGCGCTTATTGCACTTTAGTGAATTTGATGCCTTGGTTTGCAAGCATTACTTCGTAGACTTGGTTTACGTCGAAGTTTATTCCTAGACTGTCGTACTCGTGCTCCGTCAGGAACAAAAGTATCTTTGGAGCGGCGAGTTGTTGTCTCTGTGGGAACATGGGCATCTGCTGCTGCACCGCCTGAAGCACATCCTGCACCATCTTCGCCTCGTCCGTCTGGGGTCTCATGACGAAGTTGCCTACTTCGCGTTCTTCGATTAGTTCTATTCGTTTGCCGAGGTTGCCGTCTAAGTCTCGGTGGCTTTCGATCTTGTAAACTCTAACTCGGAACATACAGTTTCACGCTCGCCTATAACCTATTCCTAATCGTAGATTTAACTGTACTTCAGGTTGTTAACTGTTTCGCGGTTTCCAAATCCACGTATCTTCCCCTGAACCACCTCAAAGAACCCAGAATACTCGTAGTAATTTCCGGGGGTTTCGGGTTCTCCAACTCCACCAAGTTCTTGAAGCGTATGAACGTCATTTTCTGCCTGCCCTCCGCGAAAGCGTGGTATTCGTCGAAGTTTTCGAAGCAGCTTTCTGCTCCGTACTTTGTCCAGAGTTCTTCATGGTTTCCAGTTTGGCGTTCGATGAAGTCGGCTACGCCGCGTATCTGCATGGCTGGCTTCTTTATGTAGAATAAGAGTTTCTCTGCTTGAACGGGCGCCACCAGGTTTTTGCGTACAAACGCATGGGTTTCCTTGCCTGTGCGGGTGCGTTCGCAGATTTTGTTCCAGTGTTTTTCATTAGAGACAAGTATGAACGCGTAATGCTGGTTTTCCACTTTTGTCGCTCTCCGTTCTCCTGTAACGTCTGCTAGATAGTTCAGGTTTGAAAATAACAGTTTCGGCTGCTGCGCTTCACCCGCGGCGCGGGTAAATTTTTATATTTGCCACATGTATAGTAGCATAACATAGTTTAAGAGGAAACCAGAATGAAACTTGTAACCGTACTGTTACCTGAAGCTTATCTTGAAGGTTTAGATGAACTTGTCCGAGCAAACATGTACCCGAGCAGGAGTAGCGTCATACGCTCCGCCGTCCGAGACCTACTTAAGAAAGAGCTTTGGGAAAACAAACGCGGAAGATAAACAGCGCGTTCTTTCACTTTCTGCGTTTTGCTGATGCCTTCAGCTTCTCCGCCGCGCCAGCAGGGTCAGGCGCCAAAGTGATTTCGCGTCCCACGATAAGGTAACGCGCGCCCGCTTTCAGGGCTGCTTCTGCTGCGCCGCCTTGGGCGCCTACGCCTGGCGAGTAAATGGGCACGGTTTCGCCGAGGATTGCGTGGATTTCCCTGATTTTCTCGGGCACCGTTGCGCCTACGACGGCGCCGTCGGCATTCCACTTCAGCGCTTTCCGCGCGAAGGCAACGTACTGTTTGGTTTCCCTGCCAGTTTCGGGGTCGAGTACGGTTTGGCCGTAGCCTTCTGCTGCGCCTTTGTGGCTCATGTACGCTAAGAGGATGACGCCGCGTTGCTGTTTGTGGGCGGTTTCGAAGATGGGTTTTAAGCCTTCTTCCCAGCCTACGAACGGGTTCGCGATTAATGCGTCGAAGCCTGCTTGGTAGTAGTATTCGGCTATGACCGTGTTGGTGGCGCCGATGTCGTTGACTTTGCAGTCCATAATCGTCAGCAATCCCGCGTTGTGCGCTTGTTTTACGAGTGTTTGGACGCCGTCGAACGTGCCTAAGGGCAGGGTGAGGTGGTGGTTGATTTTCACAGCGCACACGTAAGGATTCACCATGTCCAGAACGGCCTGGGCTTTAGCCAGTAGGTTTTGGCGTTCTTGCGGGTTTTGATACGGAAAGTCCAGTGCCAAGATGATGCTAGAGGCTTTGGTTTTAGAGGTTGCTTCCATTTTTGCTTTGAAGGACACTGCTTTGCACCACTTGACTATTTGGTTACGGTGCCATTAACTTTTGCTATCCCGCAACAGAGAATTGCCGCTTTTTCTCGGGCAATTTATATATGCACGTTTAACCGCACCTTTTTGCAATGGCTTTACCATGAGCGCAGTATTGCTTGGGGAGTTTGCGGCTTTGGGCGCGGCGGTCACGTGGGCGGTGGCGCCGATACTGTACAGGCACGCTTTGTTCAACGTGAAGCCTATTTCAGCCAACATCGTGCGCCTTGCCAGCAACGCTGTCGTGCTCGTCGTTATCCTTTTTGCTTTTGGCAAGGCGGGTGTTTTGGCGAGTCTGCCCGCTGATGCCTTGGTGGTTGCTGCCGCGAGCGGTGTCCTCGGGCTGGGATTGGGAGATACTCTGTACCTGTATAGCATAAAGAAATTCGGCGTTGCTTGGGCAGTGCCGTTGGGGTGCACGTATCCGTTGTTCAGTTTGTTGTTGGCGACGTTGCTTCTGGGTCAGCCTGTGACGGCGGTGGCGGTTGCGGGCGCAGTGGTGATAGTGTTTGGGATTTGGTTGCTGAGCCGAGAGAAAGAAGACGCTGTTGCGGGTGCTGGGAAGTTTCCGTTCAGGGCTGTGGCTTTGAGTTTGGCGCCGGCTGTTGTTTGGGCGGTCAGTGTCATGCTAATGGATGTTGCCATGAAAACGCCCGGCGTGAACAGTTTGGACGCGAATTATGCGTTGGTTACTACGAGGATTGCGGTTATGGCGGCTGTCATCGTCGGGTTAGCGCCGGTTGTGGATAGGGAGCGGGGTTTCTTGAAGGTGAAGCGGCGTGTGCTGATTGAGTTGTGCGTGGGCGGGTTGGTGGCGAACGCTTTAGGGTGGTTGCTGATGAATTATAGTCTCCTGAACGTTGTGGCGTCGCAGGCGGTGCCGATTTCTTCGACGACGCCGCTGTTTGCGGCGGTTGCGGGTTTCACGTTGTTTCGCGAGAAATTGACGAGGAATAACGCTTTGGGCGCTGTCATGATTGTAGCGGGGATTGTCCTGATTTTCATCGTTTAGGCTGGGGAAGCGGTAAAGTTTTATACCTCATCCTTAGAGTGGATGCACGAGGGCTCGCTTGTGTCTGTGTCTCCTAGTATCCGAGAGGTATTGGCACGGAGAATGGCTGGGGAAATTATTTTTTCCAGCAAGCCTGGCGCGACGATGCGGAAGTGGCGTGAGCTCTTCGCCGTGTCGCAGATTACCCTCAGCGAGAAGATGCTGCTTTCGGCAAGTGTGATAAGCGATTACGAGAGCGGACGCCGCAAAAGCCCAGGCGCCAAGTTCATCCGCCGCTTCGTGCAGGGGCTGTTGCTGATTGACGAGGCGAAGGGCAGCCGCTTCATCCGCGAGTTTGCGAAGTTGACGAGTTCGCCGAGCATGGCTATTGTGGACCTGCGTGAGTTTCCGATTCCCGTGCGGGTGGAGTACCTGTGCAAGGCGATATGCGGCGAGGTTGTCTCTGGCGCTGAGAAGGTTGTTCGGGAAGTCAACGGGTACACCGTTGTAGACAGCCGCAAGGCGATTGAAGCGCTCAGCGGCTTGGAGTATGCGCAGTTGTTCGGCGCAACCACGGAGCGGGCTTTGGTTTTCACGAACGTGGAGAACCCAGCGTTAGCCATGATGATGGTGCGCGTTAGCCACCTCAAACCCCGCGTGGTAGTGTTTCACCGCGTGAAGCCTGACGGAGCGGCGGTTAAGCTGGCGGAGTACGAGCAGATACCGCTGATTTACAGTGCATCGCCAAGCATAGAGCTGCTGGTGAAGTCGCTGCGGAAACTGTACCGCATAGCCCTGAGGATTAAGCTGGGGAGACGCCTAAAACCACCACCAAAAATAAGCGCATAGGGACGGAAACGAGCCGAAATCGAAATTTCATGAAAGAATGTAGAACTATTGGTAAATTGTTTCTCTTGGACCTATGGCTATGACGTAGACTGCTTTATCTTTTTCTAAAACGCGGTAGATAATGCGGAGTTTTCCAGCTCTTATGCTGTTCCTGTCCTTAAGGTTCCCGTGGAGTCGTTTCCCTGAGTACCTCTGATTCTCCAAATCAAGCAGGTTTTCTCGAATTTGAGTTTTGATGTTTCCCTGCAACTTCTTGTAAAATTTCTCTGCCTGCCTTGACATGAGAACGGTATATTTCAAGGGGCTTCTTCCTTCAGAACGCTATGTAATTTTTTGACTCTTCCAGCCTTGATGTCTTCTTCGCCTTCATGGATGGCTTTCATCATCTTTGGGTCGTTCAAAATCTCAATGGTTTCCATGAGTTCATCCATCAATTTCGTCGCTTCGTCAAGCTTCTGCTTAGTTTCCAGAAGGAGTTTTCGGTCTTCCTCGTCTAAGCACTCTATCTTAGCCATTAAACCACTCAAGTGTTATCTATGGGAATCGGGCTTATAAATCTGAAAACCGAAACAAGTCGTAGCCCAACGCGCGTAAACAACTACAAATTCCGACCAGTTTTCATTCTTCGCTTGAAATCTAATTTCGTCGTCTGACTTAATTTTTCCTTCTTTAATGAGAGCTTCGCATTGCTTTCTCATTTTTTGTCTGAAAAATCCAATTTTCGGTATTTCGACCAGTATTTGCGTACGAGGGAGTTCTGGGATGACAGGGGTAAGCAGAGATGAAAGTGTGCTGCCAGTTAAGAATTTAATAGGCACTTGCGCATGACTGTCTCTTCAGTTGAAGTTGATGAAGTGTAAGGAAGAGCCGAAAGCTTTGAAGCGGACATTGGGGTTGTGGGATGCAACCGCCATTAACGTAGGGGCAATCATCGGCGGAGGAATTTTCGTCGTCACGGGCATTGTGGCTGGTTTGGCTGGTTCGGCGCTTGTGGTTTCTATGGTTGTGGCGGGTGTGATTGCGTTGTTTACGGCTTTGAGTTTTGCGGAGTTAACTGCGTGGCAGCCTGTGGAGGGCAGCGTGTATGAGTATTCGCGGCAGTTGGTTTCGCCGTTTGCGGGGTTTTTGACGGGTTGGATGTGGATGGTTAGTAACACTTTTGCGGGTGCTGCGGTGAGTTTGGGTTTTGGGTTTTATTTGGCTGCGGCGTTTCCTGTGTTGCCTGTGAATGTGGTTGCGGCGGTTGTTTGTTTGGGGTTTACGGCGTTGAATTTTGTGGGGGTCAAGCAGTCTGCCATGTTGAATAATGTTCTTGTGGCGGTTAAGTTGGCGGTGTTGGGGTTTTTTGTGGTTTTCGGGTTGTTTTTTGTTAGGGCGGAGAATTTTTTGCCTTTTGAGCCGTTTGGTGGGGGCGTGTTTTTGGGGGCGTTTTTTATTTTCTTTGCTTTCGGTGGTTTCGCGAGGGCTGCGGTTGTTGCTGAGGAGGTTAAGGATGCGAAGCGGATTGTGCCGAAGGCTGTGTTGTTGAGTTTGGGGATTTCGACTGTTGTGTATGTTCTTGTTGGGGTGGTTGCTGTTGGGTTAGTTGGTTCTTCTGGTCTTGCGGGTTCGAGTTCGCCTTTGGCATTTGCCATCGGTGCTTCTGGGAGCTCTTTGGCTATGCAGGTGATTTCCGTTGGCGGTTTAGTTGCAACTGCGAGTGTGTTGTTGACTTCGGTTTTGGGGGTTTCGCGTATGGCTTTTTCGATGGCTAGAAGAAGAGACATGCCCAAAGTGCTGAGCAAGTTGCATGGAAGGTTTTGTACGCCTTATGTTTCGATTTGGGTTGCGGGTGTGTTGATGGCTTTGCTGGTGTTGTTCGTGGATATAACTGGGGTTGTTGCGGTGAGCACGTTTGCGTTGCTGTTCGGCTACGTTTTCGCGAATCTTTCCGCGTTTAGGTTGAAGTGTGAGAAGAGGCGTTATCCCAAAGTGGTGCCTTTGGTGGGGTTGTGTACTTGTCTTGTGTTGTTGGCGGTTGTTTTTGTTGTTTCGCCGATGGCTTGGATAACAGGCGTTGCATGTCTTGTTGCGGGTGCAGTTTTGTACTACGTTAAGAAAGCGCGTTTTGACAAGTAAGCAGTAATTTCTGTTGATTTCAACGTTTTGGGGCTGCCACTATCCATTTCACGTTGTCAAATCCGTATTTCTCCAGTAGCGGGTCTAGGAAGTTCGGCACGAAATCATCGTTCACTTCGCCTAGGACCACGGTGTCTCCCGTCCTGTAAAATAGCGCCACGTTAGTCATGTCTTTCAGGTCTTCGTATTTGCTTTTGATTTGCCAGTATTCCTCTTCGCCTTTTCCCTGTTCCATTATCCAACTGTACTTGCCTTTTGGGTGCGCATCTTGGAAAATGTTGTATGCGCAGACTGTATCTCCAACTTTTTTCGGTTTGTCGCTTGTTTTGACGTAAAACCACATTGTCATAAACGTTCCTCTATAATCAACTGCCGCGTTATCCTTTATTTGCTTTTAGGATGCCAATACGCCAGTGTGAAAAAAATGCGTTGTTCCTTTACTACTGCTTTTCCTCTCTTGATAGTTGTTTACTAAATTGTACGCTGATTTTCTGGTTGAAAAGGATTTCAAAGGTCACCGCTGGGGTGCTATTTTCAAAAAAATTTATATTAGGGTTCAACGCAAGAAAAAAGTGGGAGCTTGGGAAAGCAATTATTATTTTCCCTTGCTTCGAGCGGGGTTAAGGGGCGAGTCTTTTTTGCTGATCATTTTACGTCTTGTCAATCACCGTTCTTGTCATGATGACTATTTGTGTCACTTTTGCCTGTTCAAGATCCACGTTCACTGATGCAAAGCCAGATGTGTCTTTTTCAAGTGTCAAGACGGCGCTGGTTGCTTTTGTCGTAACGAGACCTTCAGCGTCAACAACGCTCTTGATTATTGGTCTTACCGATGTCACATTGTAGCCTTCAGCGAGCAAGTTCTGTACGTCTGTGTCATTATTCGCTATGTCCGTCACTGTTTGTTTAAACTCTGCACTAACCTCTAAAGGCGCAAAGCCTCCGAAGCCTTCTGGTCCATGTCCTCGTCCACCTCCGCCTCCGGGTCCTCCAAAACCCATCCCGGAACCATTCCAGAACGGTAATTCGGTGCTGTTGCCGCTTGAAGCCGTCGTGACTATGTTGGTGTCTTCTGTGCCAGTCGCGTCAGTCGCATGCGTTGCCATCAGCATGCTGCCCGCGACTGCGGCGAAAGCCACTACTACCAGCAAAGTTAGCGCCGCGGTTTTTCGATTCGTTTTCTTTCACCTCCTTTTATCAAATTTCACTTTGTTCAGTGAGTTATTAAACAGTTTTTCAGAATCATGCCCAAATTCTTGCCAAGTTTTCACCAAATTCGACCAGATTTAACCTGACAGTTACTGCATAACTGCACCAGATTTCAGCCCTCTAACACAAAATACGCTCCGCAAAACCGTTTCCACATGCAAGAGAATGAAAACATAAAAATCCTATACCAACAATATACAGATTGGAACGGCACAAAATGAGGAGATAAACAAATGGACATAACCATAATAGTAATCATAACCAACACACTGGTTGTTCTGGCAACCTTTCTGGCGACACTTTACAGGATAAAAATTGAACGCGACCAAATCCAAACCGTCAAGAAAACCGTGCAAGCTAGAGAATGCTTGGAATCCCTTCGCAAATATGTCAAAGCCGAACGCAACTCGCTAACCAACATGAGCAAGGAAGAACTGAGCGAATTTCTGGATTATCTGGAAAAGCTAGGATGTTAAACCATATTTTGATAGTGTCAACAAAACCGTACCTGCGGAATTGTTGCTCTCCAAGACAAGTCCGCCAATCGGCGCAAAACTGTTGTTTTAGGTTGAATTTCGTTTTCTCTTTTCAATTATTTGCTGCTTTGTCCGGAAGAAAGGAGAAGGGACATAAGATGTTCATTTGTCACTAGACCAAACGCGCCGTTCCTCGCAGAGAATTCGTCAAACTTTTTCACGCCATCAGAATCCAAATAGGGCGAACAAATGGCAAAAGGCACTGGGTCTCTGGTGTGTGTTCCAATTCTAATCGGAGTAGGATGATCAGGCAGTATGGCTATTGCGTACGGTTCTTTCAAGCCTTTAAGAATCCTGCTCAGCAGTCTCTTGTCTAAGTCCTCTATCGTTTTCACTTTTTGCCTATAATCCTTAGCGTGTCCTGCTTCATCTGGCGCTTCCACATGGACAAAAACCAAGTCATTGCCTTCCAGAGCTTTCAACGCTGCTTCTGCTTTGCCCTCATAATTCGTGTCATACATGCCTGTCGCCCCGGGAACTTCGATGACTTCCATGCCAGCGTAGATTCCGATTCCTTTCACCAAGTCTACAGCGGATATAACTGCGGCTTTTAAACCGTATTTTTCCTTGAACGACGGCAGGGATGGTTTTTCGCCGCCGCCCCAAGGCCAAATCATGTTTCCGGGTTTTTTGCCGGATTTCTGCCGTGCAAGGTTGACTGGGTGGAATTCTAGAATTTCTTTGGATTTTAGAATTGTTGCTTTCAGTTGGGCTGCTTTTTTTTCTGTTTCTTTTGACTTCGCTTTCGGCATGATGGCTAAAATTTCCGTTCCCACGGCATCATGGGGTGGAGTAAACTCAACTAGATGCGAGTTTGGAAAGTTCCGTAAAATCATGAAGTGCCTGTAGTCTAGTCCAGGGTAAAACTCGATGTCGCCAGGTTTTTCCAAGATTTTTTTTAGGGCTTCTATTAGTTGTGCGGCTTCTCTGCTTGTGATGTGGTCAGCTGAATAGTCAACTAGGACGCCGTCTTTTTCTGTTATCAGGTTGATTCTGAAGGCTACATCATTTTCTTTCAGCTCAATGCCCCTAGCAGTGGCTTCCAACGGTCCTCTGCCAGTTAAAAACCGTCTAGGGTCATAACCCAGCACCGAGAGAATTGCCGCGTCTGAACCCGGAGTTAAACCTTCAGGCACGGTTTTGATGAGACCGTTTCGACCTTTAGCGGCTAACGCATCCATGTTGGGTTTATGTGCCGCCTGAAGGGGAGTCAGGTTTCCCAGTTCAGGAACAGGATAATCAGCCATTCCGTCTCCAACAACAAGTACATACTTCATCTATAGTCACCTTGACGTTTTTTCGAGATTGTGCAAAGCTGGTTCCTTTTTTGCGTGTATGGGACAGTATTCGGAGTAAGATAATTGCCCCATTTTCTGCTTCAAGGTATTTGCTGCAAGCATATTTATCTACCGTTTCCTCAGCTTGGCAGAGCAAGGTTTAGCTTAAACTGTAATATTGCATTGATTCTGGCGTAAGTTTTTATTCAGCAAGGATTTAACCTCACAGAGATCAGCATGTCAAAAAGAATACTCTTGTTAACTTCAATTCTAATTCTGATAAGCTTATCAGTTTCATTAATAATAGCCCCCTATGCAGCCGCTTCATCTCCGACAATGTGGAGCAAAACCTATGGTGGAATATATAACGACAGAGCGTATTCCGTGATCAAAACTCGTGATGGCGGTTATGCTATGGTCGGTGCCGCATCCTCTTTCGGTTCAGGTCTTATGAATGCTTGGCTAGTCAAAACTGATGCAGACGGCAATCTGCAATGGAATCAAACTTATAGCGGATTAGGCGTTGGCATGGCAGGATACATGATCCAGACTGATGATGACGGTTACGCATTAGTCGGTTACACTTACGCTCTGGGTGACAGTGGATATGTTACTTGGCTAATTAAGACCGATGCCAATGGTAATTTACTGTGGAATCAAACTTACAGCATACCAGGCGCTAACAGCGCAGGCAGTGTTGTTCAAACCAGTGACGGTGGCTACGCGTTAGCCGGCGGGACCACCTCATCCGATGGCACCGAAGTTGATGCTTGGCTAGCTAAGACTGATGATAATGGTAATATGCAATGGAACAAGACCTACAGCGAACCGGGCGATAATGAGATGTACGTTTTGGTTCAGACTAGCGATGGTGGTTACGTGTTGAGCGGATATGCTTCCTCTTTTGGGGCTGGCGATAAAGATTTCTGGCTAATGAAGGTAGATTTTTCTGGTAATGCACAGTGGAATCAAACATACGGCGGATCAGGTCACGATATTGTGACCTCTCTAGTCCAGACTGGCGATGGCGGCTACGCGCTAGTCGGATACTCTAACTCATCTGGTTCTGGCGGAGACGATTTCTTGTTAGTTAAAACAGACTCTTCAGGCAAATTGCTATGGAACAAAACCTACGGTGGATCAAACGTTGATACGGCCTTATCTGGAATTCAGACTAGTGACGGTGGCTACGCGTTGGCAGGTGTTACAAACTCTTCCGGTACAGAATTCGTGAAAGCATGGCTTGTCAAAACAGATTCTTCTGGTAATATACAGTGGAATCAAACCTACGGTGGATCAGGCGAAAACGTCGCAAGTTCCGTGGTTCAAACCGCTGATGCCGGCTACGCATTCACAGGCTACACCAACTCTTCAGGTGCTGGCGGAGATGATTTTTGGCTAGTAAAGACTGACGGGAACGGCATCATTCCAGAGTTTCCATCGTCATTCTTTATACTTACTGCACTGGCAGCATTGAGCGTTCTCGCAGCTATTTTGACAAAGAAGAAGCTTTTTCAAAGAAGCAATGCCTTGTAGCCTTTTTTCAAATCCTATTGTGCTGGTCCTCGCGGTAGAGTCAGTTTCGGAGCAATAAAACAGGGTTCGACAACAGCGTCCGTCGCTTGGTTCCCCTCGTAGTCAATCGTAGGTGAGCGCAGCGAGCACTTCACTTAATAGTTATTTAAACATCACGCTAAATTTAGTAAGCTAATTCTAAATATAGACTAGACTAATAAGAGACCTGACTGAAAAATGGGAGATATGCTTGCAAAAAGGTGACCTTATGGACCCGAAAACGGTTTTCTATTTGAACATTTTTGGGTGCGTTACAGTAGGTTTGTTTTTTGTAGGACTGTAAATTTATGCTGTAAGTGATTCACTAAGAAACTTGTATTTCTTGAAAGATACCAATCTTGTTGAAGTGCAGCATTATCAGCGATTGCTAATCCTTGGAGAGGGCAGTATAACCCTTGGCTCGGCTATTGCTCTGCGAATTCTTCAATGGATAAAACCAGTTAAGCAAGCACCGCAACCTACACTTGGCGTGTGCCCCCACTGTGGAGCAACTGTTGAGAAAAGCGTAAAGTGTTGCACAAAATGTGGAAGCAGCATGGCTAATTAAATTGTTGCCCCACACAATTGTGTGTTTTGATACATGCTTCCACAGATTATACGGGTTTTTTCTTGCGACAAACTTATATTCAACATTTGCTCAAGTGGACTTAGGTGCAAGATTTGACAAAAACAAAACCCCATACTGGACATGAAACGCATCTTTGCGCATTGGTTGAGGACAAAGGTCTGACACCGAAGATGAAACCTCTCATAAAGAACTCAAAATATGCTTGTACATGCTGCGGTCGTGCTGGCGCGAAGGCGGAAAACCTCTGCAAC
>CAYGVV010000027.1:0-12434 GCA_964353395.1 uncultured Candidatus Bathyarchaeia archaeon
ACTCGGCGGCGTGCGGCTGGACAGCGGAGACCTAGCGGAGACAAGCAAGAAAGTCCGAGCGTTACTGGATGAGAAGGGCTTGCAGTACGTCAGTATTTTTGCCAGCGGCGACCTGGATGAGTACAGGATAGCTGAACTGCAAAGTAAACAAGCGAAAATTGATGCTTTTGGCGTCGGAACCAAGATGGGAACTTCAGCGGATTACCCTTACACTGACGTTATCTACAAGTTGTCCGAAACAATGAACGATAGAGGTGAGTTTTCGCCGATAATGAAGTTAAGCGAGGGAAAAATCACGCTTCCAGGGAGAAAGCAGGTGTTCAGATTCGAAGACACCAATGGCAACTACGCAAAAGACATGATTGCTTTGGCTGATGAGAAAGGGGAGGGCAAACCGTTACTCGTGAAGGTGATGGGAAACGGCAAGATAATCCATGAGCTACCCTCTCTGAGCGCGATAAGAGCAACTGCCCAAGAAAACCTGAAACATCTACCGGAGAAGTACCGCGAACTGACGAATGCGTCGAAGTACCCAGTTGAATTAAGCCAAGCCTTAGATGACCTGATAAAGAAACTGGAAAAGAAAATCAGGAAAGACGAAATTCTGAATTCTGGTTCGGGATGAAAGCACATTCCACTGCAATAGCCTAGTTCGATGGAGTTTTTCACGCCTAATCTTCCGTCAAGCCCCAGCAAACCCTCACCAAAAGAGACAACTGCCCACGACAACCAACGGTAAACCTTGGAACGGATTTGGCAAACACTTAAAAGCCATATAGGAAAAGGGTAAGTGCTACAAGAAGAGACGAATATCATGCAAAATCGTCCAGCTATAGTTGCTGTCGGTCGAACCAAATTCGGGGAACACTACGGCAAGGAGCCAGAAAAACTAATTGAAGAAGCCTGGCTTGCCGCTTCAAAAGAATGCGGCATAGAACGTAAGGATTTGGAAGCGTGCTTCCTTTCAGACTGCTTTCTGCCGATCACAAATAAACTAGGCTTAGAGGAAGGTTTCCTTTCAGAACTCACTGAACTTCACGTTCCAATGGAAGTCACGCGTTCGGTCAGCGCAGCACTGTTAACCGCATGCTACGGCATACAGGCTGGCGTGTACAACACTGTGCTCGTGGGCGGCATAGAGAAAATGACGGACCGCTGGGGCAAAATCCGCGACGACCTCATGCTCCTCGAAGACCCGTGGAGCTACTACACCGGAGGCACTCCAGAATCAAACCACGAGCTGATGCTTAGAGCGTACATCAAGAAATACGGGATTACGGGTGAAAATCTGGGCAAGCTTAACGTTGCTCTGGCTCAGGTCGCTGTTAAGAACCATGCCCACGCAGCGAAAAACCCGTACGCCCAGTACCAGAGGAAAATAACGGTTGACCAAGTTCTGAACGCCAGAAAAGCAGCGCGGAAATCCTTGGGGCTTTACGATTTTGCACCCATATCAGATGGCGCATCAGCTTTGATTCTCACAAGCGAAGCCAATGCCAAAAAATTAACCGACAAACCCGTTTACGTCCTTGGTGCTGCTTCAGCGACGGACTACCTGAACTTTCCAGCAAGAGACGACCTCACTCACTTCATCGCATCGAAAATCGCCATGGAAAACGCCTTGAAAATGTCCGGAGTAAACCCTTGGGACATACAGGTCTTGGAGTTATACGACCAGTCCACGGTGATGGAGATGGTGTCCCTTGAAGACTTGGGCTTCTGCGAACAAGGAACAGCTTGGAAAAGCATATACGAAAGCTGCCAAAACTATAAGGGATACTACGAAATAGGCGGCAGAAAACTCTTCACTAACATGAACGGCGGGTTGAAAGCAGACGGAAACCCATTCGGAGCCACTGGCGGCGCTCAACTTTTTGAAATCTTCAAGCAGTTAAGAGGCGAAGCGGGCGAAAGGCAAGCAGCCACTGACAAGGAACCACAGTACGGCTGCTCTCTTGAACTGGAGGGTTTCGGCACCAAAGGGTACGTTTCCATCTTGGGGAGGAACTACTAAGTGAGCAGTGAACCCATAGAGCGCAGAGTATCTTACCTCGGCGACAGACTGAAAGCAAGCCGATGCCAGATATGTGGGAAAGAATACTTCGAAATCAGAGACTACTGCAGCAACTGCGGAAGAAAAAGTTACCTGAAAATGGCTGCTGCAGACCTCTTCTATGAGAAAGGAAAATTCGAACTGTGCACGCTGGTTAACGAACCTACAAACAAGTTCACAAAACTGGAAAGCTTCATCTACGGCATAGTGTCATTTCACGACGGAAAAATCCGTGTCCCAGCAAGACTCACCGACCGAATCATAAAGGACGGCGAAGTAGTCGATTTTGCAGCCCTCGAAGGAAGAGAGGTTGTGCCGAGATTCCGAAGGCGCTATTCGGTGAACAAAACCGACGTTGTCCCAACGATTTCGTTAGCGTTTACTTTAGCCGATGAGTATTATCCCCACCAAGAATACAAAATCGTCGAGCCCACCAAAGATTACGACCTGCCAGGCATCGTGGGTTACGGTGTTTACACTTCGCGGTTCAGAATAGAAGAAGGCGGAATCCAGCGTTCTGTACCATTCATCGATGAAGATGCGGTGACCGCGGCGGTTGAAGCTGGAAAACTGGCACTCATACATTCAGCTGTGGACAACGCACAGGTAGGCAAGGTCTACGTTGGTTCAGAATCCAACCCCTACGCTGTCAAGCCTATAGCGTCAAAGGTGGCGCAGGTTCTGAAACTCGGAGAAGAAGATGGAGACGTCCAAGGAGTGGACGCTGTGGACACGGAGTTCGCGTGTAAAGCCGCCACAAGCATGTTCAAAGACGCAGCCGCCCTGGTGAATTATCCAAGGTCAGACGTGAAGTACGCCATGGTTATCGGCGCGGATAACAGTCAAGCAGCGCCCCGAGGTTGCCCAGGCGGCGAACTGGACCTCTTCGTCGGATACGGCGGAGCCGCCCTGATTTTTGGGAAACAGGATGTCATAGCTGAGATTGAAGGTTGGTATTCAGTTACTTCGGACACGCCTGATTTTTGGCGCAGAGACGGCGAAGTGTTCCCAATGCACGGCGGAAGATTCACAGGAGACCCAGCGTACTTTAAGCACGTCAGAAAAGCCGCGACGAAGTTGATGGGAAAGCTTAACTTGAAGGCAAGCGACGTGAACTATTTCGTGGCGCACCAGCCGAACCCGCAATTCCCAGTGAAGGTTGCGAAAGACCTCGGATTCAGGGAAGAACAGTATGCGTGCGGAATGGAGGTTAACAAGTTCGGAAACACCTACTCTGGATGCTCGCCTATGGGTTTAGCCGCTGTCTTGGACATTGCCAAGCCTGAGGAACGAATCCTAATGGCAAGTTATGGTTCAGGAGCTGGAAGCGACGCGTACCTGCTGAGGACAACAAGTCAACTTTTAGACAAGAGGCAACGCCAAAAAATGAACGTTAAATACCAGACTGAAAACCCGTTTCTGGAATTTGTGGACTACACTACTTACCGAAGATTAAAGCTGGGGATGTAACAAACACTTAATAACTGCGACTGATTTTTCTGATAAACGGAGCCTAATCAATTGATACTCACCGACATCTTGAAAGTGCTGTACCAACCGCATAAAGTGTTCAAGCAGATTGTTCAAAACCCCAAGTACTTGGGAGCGATAATAGTGCTGCTTCTCTTTGTGGCGGCTCAAGTGGCATTTCAATATACACAGTATTCAAAAGTCTATTATGAGCAAACGTCGCCCGAAATTAACAAGCTAGGCACTTGGACAGAAAACGCCACATTGTGGAGAGGCAATTCAGGCATCGCCATCACCACCAATTATGATGATTTCATAAACAACGCTTTCTACGGCAACGGCAGTCTCCAATTCGCACTTTCCAACAGCAACAACATGTCCATAGCGTTAAGCGGTATCAACCAAGTAGACTGCGGTCCAACGGGCTTCCAAAATCTGTCCATGCGAATAAAAATCGTGGCGCCGCAAGCTTCACCTGAAAAGGTTACTTTGACTCTGTATTCGTTAAGCGACGCAAACTATTTCCAGTATGATTTAACCTCTAATTTCTCCAACTCGTCAGCAATTAGTCTCTGGAACAACTTGACAGTTCCAGTCGGCTCAGGAAACTGGCAAAACAGTGGCACTCCTCAGTGGCAGAACATAACAGCCTTAAAATTTGACTTCGCGTTTTCCGCCAGTTCTAACATAACCGTGCGGATGGAAGGTCTGTTTTTCCGAGGAGTATACGAGACACCGATACAAACGGACAGCATAGGCTTCTTGATTTACGTTTTGCAGTTAGTCTTCCCGCAGTTTCTCTTTGAATGGCTAATATTAACAGGGCTGCTCTACATTGTCATTAAAGGGTTGAAGGGCACCTTAACTTGGAAGCCGCTGTTTGTGGCTGTGGGTTTTGCCCTAATAGTCATAGTCGCACAGACTTTACTCAGCATTGCAGCTACGGCAGCTTTGCCTGCACATAACTACTATCCAGTTGAACTTATGACAGGCGTCCCTGGGGAAGCCCAAGCAATTGCTAACACCCTTACGTCCACGACAGCAACCTACTCTACGATTTTGGTTGTTCTTCAGTTGGCAACGTATGTGTGGATATCTGCGGTAAACGCAATAGTCGTTCGCACATTGATACCAGAGTTCTCATGGTCAAAAAGTGCACTTGCTTCCGCTGTGAGCTTAGTGGTCACAATCATACTCTTGAGTCTACTAATCGGCGTTTAGAAAGAGCTTTGCGGTTGCTTTGATAGCCGTCGGCGAGCAGCATAATAGTCAGCTAACGGTCCAAGAGAATGCGTCAGTCCATGTTTCCAAGCTTTTTCTGCCACTTGCCGCGGTGTTAGCAAGATTTATATGGTCGGAGGGCTTTTCTGCAAGTAAAAGTCTCACGTGACAAAAAAGTTCTCAGACAACAAACGCTGATGGAGAGATTAACAGTTGGAAATTAAAGATTTGCGAAGTGGAATGAAACGAGTTGAAGTAGAAGCAACAGTGGTGGAGAAAGGCAACCCCCGCCAAGTCCAGTCCAGATTCAAAGACGAAACCTACAACGTTGCAGACGCCGTGGTTCAGGACGAAACTGGAACCATAAAGTTGACGCTGTGGAACGAGCAGATAGACCAGGTAAACGTCAACGATAAGATAAAGATAGAGAACGGCTATGTGACTAGCTTCAAGAGTGAAATCCAGCTTAACGTCGGCAAATACGGCAAGTTGACAATTCTGTAAACCGCGGGTAAAGCAGCTTCTAATGCGTGTTAATGAGAGGTGAAAACGTTATGGTAGAAGAGAATTTTGGCAGAAGCCGAGAGAGCGGTTTCAAAGGCGGCAGGTTCCCTCCGAAGCCAGTTAAGATAGGCGAAGAATACGAAGTTGAAATTACAGAGAGCAGCCAAAGAGGCGACGGCATCGCCCGCATAGAAGGCTTAGTGGTTTTCGTTCCAAAAACGAAGACTGGCGACCACGTTCGCATAAGAATCACGCGCATAAGCAGAAAATTCGCTGAAGCTGAAGTAGTGGAGAAAGAGAAGAAAGAAAAAGAAGGCCCAATCTAAGAAGGAAATTGCTCTTGCCTATGAGGCATTTTTCTTTTTTGGCTTTCTAACTTGTTTTTAAGTCATCCATGAATTCTTTCAGGTCTACGTGGCTGAATCCGTTGTCGTCTGTGAGTTTCTGCTTTGCCGGCGGCTTGCTCATGTAGAAGGGTATCCTCTTGGTGTAGCGTTCTTGGAAGGTGGGTTCAAGTTCGTTCTTGTAGAAGACGCCGATTGGAATTCTGTCTCCCCACTCCTGAGCCTTCTCCAGAGCAGCTACTTTCTTCTTGAAATCCTCATTCCAGTCGTGCACGACGGGTTCGAAGCCTGTTTCCCCCAGCTTGTAGAGGCGGCTCTGCGGTTTTCCCGCGGCGTCTTTTCTGTCTTCTCCTGCGTACCAGTCTTTCGTGTTTATGTCATTGTATGTGGGACATGGCTGCAGGCAATCTATGAAGGCTAAGCCCTTATGCTGTATGCCTTGCTTTATGATGTCTTTCAAATGCTTGACATCGTAGGCATATGACCTTGCCACAAAAGTGTAGCCTGAAACCAGCGCGAGCGCAACCGGATTCACAGCCTCGTTGATGTTTGCTCTGGGAAGGGCTTTGGTTTTCATGTCGCGCCGCAGTGTGGGCGATGCTTGCCCTTTGGTTAAGCCGTAGACGCCGTTGTTGTGGATGATGTACGTCATGTCCAAGTCTCGTCTTCCAGCGTTGACAAAGTGTCCTGCGCCTATTCCTAAGCCGTCTCCGTCTCCTCCAATGGCTAAGACCTCAAGGTTGGGGTTTGCCGCTTTGATTCCCAATGCGAACGGTAACGTTCTCCCATGCAGAGTGTGAACTCCGTAGCATTTCACATTGTGCGGTTCCTTCCCTGAGCAGCCTATACCTGAAACCATAACAACTTGATGAGGCTCCAAACCTAGTTCCGCGAAAGCCATCTGCAAAGCGTTCATTATGCCGAAATCCCCGCAGCCCGGGCACCAGTCCGCGTAGACGTCTGTTTTGAAATCTGATGGTTTAAGACCCAAACATTAACACCTGCCTTTCAGAGGCTTTGTCAGTTAAAACTGCCTTAAGCGCATCATAAACTTCCGTGGTGGTCATCGGTCGCCCAGTGTACTTGAGAATGTGAAAGTTCGGGGCGACGCCGGTTTTCTCTTTGATTACTTCCCCAAGCTGGCCTGAATAGTTGTCTTCGATGTCGATTATTCGCTTTTTGCCTTCCAGAGCTTTCTTGATGTGTTCCGCGGGCAACGGATTAATCATGCGCACCTGCATGAACCCAGCGCTTAAGCCTTCCGCTTTGAGCATGATAAGTGCTTCGATTATGGCTCCTTTAGGTGAACCCCAGCTTACAACCATGTTTTCTGAGTTTTGGTCTCCGTAAAAGTTCAGTTTGTCGTCTAGGGGGACTTCTTTTTCGACGAGTAAAAGTTTCTTCATTCGTTTCTCCACCATTAGTCGCCTGTTCAGCGGTTCTTCGCTTATGTGTCCGAACTCGTTGTGCTCGTCGCCCGTATAGTAATGCAAGCCGTTTTTGGTTCCCAGCACCACTCTCGGCGAGACACCTGTTTCTGTGATGCGGAACCGCCTGTACTCTTGACCTTCTAGCTCTTTTTCCGTGAGAATCTGACCGCGGTCAATTTTGAATTTGCCGTAATCAAAAATTGGATATGTCTGGCTGCAGTTTGCCATGGCTTTGTCAAGCAGGTGGATAACGGGCATTTGGTATTTTTCTGCGAGGTTAAACACTTTCGCCGCGTCGTAGAAGCATTCTTTGATGTCTCCTGAAGCGAGAATTATTCGTGGGAATTCTCCGTGACCTGCATGCATCACGAAGCGCATGTCGCTTTGACCGTGCCTTGTGGGCAAACCTGTTGCGGGGGCGCCACGCTGATAATAAGTCACCACCACGGGTACTTCGCTGTTGCCTGCCCAGCTTAAGCCTTCCACCATAAGCGAGAAGCCTGGACCAGAGGTTGAAGTGGCTGCTCTCGCGCCTGCCAGCGCTGCGCCAGAAGCCGAGTTTATGGCTGCGATTTCATCTTCGGTTTGGATGACGATTATGGCTTCTTCTTCGCCTGTTGTTTTCAGGATTTCATGCGCTTCCAAGTATTCGCTTTCATCCGCTGCAGGAGTAATGGGGTAGTATGTTTGCACTCTGCATCCGCCTAAAACTTTGCCCATGGCGACGGCTTGGTTTCCCGTGAGGAACAGGCGTTCCTCGGTGACACCGGTTTTTTCGAGTCTGTGTTTGAAGTTGTCTTTGAAGGTCTGTTCCGCGTAGTCGTAAGCGTGGTTGAGAGCGGTGACGTTCATGTCGGCGATTTTCTCTTTCTCGGCAAAGGTTGCTCTCACCGCTTTCTCCACAAGGTCTCGGTCGTATTTGAAGAGCGCAAGTGAGACGCCTATTGTTAAGACGTTTATCATACGGGTGATTTTGCTGATTTGGGCGATGCCGAGTTTTTGCCCGATTTGGTTGAGCAGCGCACTGTAGGGTACGGGAAAAACCTGGACGCCCTGCTTTTTGGCGCATTCCAGCCAGTCGTTCAGGGTTTCACCAACGCCTTTTTCTTTCATGAATTTGCGGAGTTCATCCTTGAATTCAGGCGGCAGAGTCGGAATTTCCAGCACTTTCAGGTTCATCTGCTGCGAGTCAACTATGATTCCGCCTTCCGGAGCCACTTCGTTCATGTGCCTAACTACTGTTTCCGCGTCGAACGCTGCAAGCAGATCGACATCGTTCACGTTTGCCAGCACTTCTTTCGTTGACACGCGCAGGTGGAAGTAGCTGTGGAGCCCTTTGATGTTGGAGTGGTACTCGCGTCGCCCGAACACGTAGAGGCCGCCGTAGCCGCAGGCTCGTCCGAAAATGTTGGCTGCAGTATCTACGCCGCTGCCCTGGGGACCGCCTGCCATCCAGTTTATGCTGTCTTTTGCCATTTATTTTTTCACCCACTAAACAAGATTTGAACTATAATAATGGCGAACTGAATCCTTGCTTGGCTGCGTTGTTTATCCGCCTGTTGCTTTGCCGTAGCCTGTGCAGCAGTCACAACCAGAAGTTTCGCCGCAGTAGGGGCAAGCACATTTGCAGTCATCTATGGGATTGCCGCATCGGTCGCAACGGGGCAGTTCTTCCTGTTTCTTCATCCATTCGCCTTCTGCATTAAAGTTGTAGTTTAGGGTATCGAATTAAGGTTTCGGAAACCAAAGATCAGAAACAAAAAGCAGGGCAAGCTCCAGTTCTCCGCTTGTTTGTTTCTATAACAGAGAAAGGGAAATGGCTTTCAAAGTCGTGTATGACAGTGCCGCCCGCATCATGCTGCATTGTGATATAAGCGTCTTTCTCGTTCATCGCGGGTTCCTCTTCACCTAGGCTTAACGGTTTTGCAGAAACATAAACACATCGCAGAAAATGTCGTAAGAAACCCTGTTTTCTAGCAAACTCGGTGGCCTCATCGTCACTGTATCCAAAGAGTACGACGTTTTTCATAAACAGATTTACTTGTTTACAAGCGAAATGTGGTATTTTGAAATGCCCAGTTTTGTGTAAAGAGACTAATATGCAAAAATATAAATCCTGCAATCTTCACAGCTAGTTCAACGCTGGGGGATAAAAAATTGACTGGGGACGAGTATTTAGCAATAATTTTGTCAAATTATCAAGTATACACAGGAGTTGGGTCTGCTGCCTATAACGAACGCCAAATACTGTATCCTATTATTAAGAATTGGGCAGACAGTTTCTTAATAGGTGTTGATTTTTCCGGTTCTTACGCGAAAGGCACTGGAGTAAAAGGCTCAACGGATGTTGATTTGTTCATATCCCTTTCACCTCAAACACCAAAGACATTAAAAGAAATTTACGATAGCCTTTACAATTATCTATCTACAAATGGCTATACAAGTAGACACCAGAATGTTTCAATTGGGGTAAATCATAATGGCCTATCGGTTGATTTGACACCCGGAAAGAAACACAGCGGCAATACGAATGACCATTCTATCTTTCGATATAAAGCACAAACGTGGACACAAACAAATATTCAGACCCACATTAACTTAGTAACGAATTCAGGCAGAATTGACGAAATTCGACTTGCAAAAATTTGGCGGAACCTCCACAAATTGGATTTTCCGTCGTTCTATTTAGAACTTACAGTGTTAGATGCACTTTCCGGCAAAAATAGAAACCAACTTGCCACGAATTTCCTTACCGTTCTCGAATATTTGCGAGATAATTTTGTCGACGCGCAAGTAATTGACCCGGCAAACTGTAACAATGTGGTTTCAGATGACTTATACAAAACAGAAAAACAAACTATAGCAAATGCGGCATCAACAAGTCGCAACAAACAAACTTGGGGAGAAGTCATCTGGTGAACGCATGTCAGATAAAACTGTCGATTTGTGCAAATTGTTTTCGGGTTTACAAGACCAAATGATTGCCAAATTGACCACAGACCGAGATATATCACACCCAGGTGCAAAAGGCAACGCCAGTGAATTGTGCTGGATACAAATGCTTAACGAGTATCTTCCAAAACGTTATCAATGTGCCAAGGCATTTGTTCTAGATGCTGATGGTAAAATAAGTGAGGAAATAGATATTGTAATTTTTGACCGCCAGTATTCACCTTTTCTGTTTAACCAAGATGGTGTCTGTTATGTTCCTGCAGAAAGTGTGTATGCCATATTAGAAGTAAAACAAGAGTTATCCAAAGAATACATTGAGTACGCCGGGACTAAAGCAGCTTCAGTGCGGGGTCTTCGTCGAACAAGTACACGCATTCCGCATGCAGGCGGGACATTTGAGCCTCGCCAACTGTTCTCAATTGTAGCAGGTATTCTTACATTAGTTGATACTTGGACGCCACCATTTGGTGAGAGTTTCCAATCAGTAATTGCAGGGCTTCCGCAACATAAACGAGTCGATTTAGGCTGTGCATTGCAGTATGGTTCTTTTGATGTGACATATTTCAGTGACAAACATCCCCAAATTGAGATAGATGATAAGAATTCGTTGATTTTCTTTTTCCTTCGTTTGTTATCCAGACTTCAAGCATTAGGCACTGCTCCGGCAATTGAAATTTCAGAATATGCGAAAGCTCTAAAATAATAATGGTCATCTTTCTATTGTAATTGCAGAAAAGTGCAAGTGTTCCAGAATGCGAGAGTCTAGATACCGTCATTCTCACATAATTACGCGTGGGGCACAGTGGCGGAAAACCAGCCCAATAGCATGTTGAAAAACCCAGCCCCTGCAGAACAGGGAATGGGAACAGGGTCGGTTTCTATGTTGCCTGTCCGCGGTTCTGCACACTACCCACTTGCAAACGCACACGCAGAAGCCTTCCACCTGCACAACCACAAACAAAAACAACACATCTCCAACAGAACGCATAAAGCCCCAACATACACGCCTCAGCAAGCATCGAGACTATAAATAAGGGGGCTATAGTCAAGTGAGAGCACTAGCACAGCCTAACTTTTTGTGGAAACAACTTTTGGTTCACTCAATAAATAGAGTGTGTATAAGTCAAGAAGAGCAATAGAGAGCCGCAATATTGAAAACTCAAAACAGAGGGTTTAGGAAAAAGAAAGAAAAGGAATTATCTTAGGAAGTCGTCGAAGCTCCAGTAATGCTCCTCTTCCTGCATAATTATCTCTTCAAACATGTGCCGTGTCTTGGTGTCTCCGCGCTTCAATGCTTCTGCAATAATCTTCCGGTACAGTACGATAGCGTCGTTTTCAGCTTCGTGGTCCAGCTTCAAAAAGTCATCAGCGGTTTTGCCTACTTGCGGAAGCGGATCAGGACTGTAACCAGCTTCGCCTTCAAGCAGATATATCCGTTCGCTAATCTTTTCAAGGTGCTCCATCTCCATTACGAAAGTCTTTTTCAGCAGTTCACTGACAACTTTGGCTTTGTTGCTTTCTGTAACAACTTCAAGCGCTGAGTTCTTTCCGCGCAAGGCTAACAGACTAGCTTTCTCATGCTGGTTAATGTACTGCAGTATAGCGGAGATTTCAGCTGACACAGCCTGATTGAGTAAAGCGAAGTAGTCTTTGGTGAATATTTTGCGCCACTCGGATAACGGCACAACCTCTGGTCCCTCTAGCTCGTCTTTCATGTTTACGTACTCTTGGAACTTGAACAGGTGCTGCTCTTCTTCGCCATATATTTTCTCGAACATTTCGCGGGTTTCCCAATCGTCCATTTTTCCAGCTGCGTCGATGATCTTGCGGTAAAGCACAAGGGCTTCTTCTTCGGCTTTCACGCCGTTCCGCGCGAATTCACTCAAGCTATTGCCGATGTAGGGCTTGTCAGATTTCGTCGTTGCTGATCCGCCAAGATAGTAGATTCGCTCCATGATTGATGCGGCGTGCTTCATTTCTTGGATGGCAATTTCCCTGAGGAACTTACCCACTGCATCGTATGTGGTTTTATCAAGGAGGATGTTTTCGGGAAGGATTTTGCGCATTAGTTTCTCCATCTTTGCGTGCTGAAGCATGTACTGGATGGATACTTGGATTTCCCGTGAAACTGCCTGATTTAAGAGACTGAAATACTCTGGTGTTGTTTTGGCTGACATAACAAATCACAACTCTTGCTAGAGCAAATAAGCGATAATATATAAAAGATTTGTTGTGCATTCAGCCCGCAGCAGTTCCCTTGAGCAAAATTCCCGATGAGATTGCGTGGAGAGCGCTGTTTTTTCCAAACCGATTAACTGAGAGTAAATGGTACAAGAATCTTGCCGAGTAAATCCGCTTCTTGGTAAGGAAAAAAGAGAAAAAGGAGAAGTAAATGTGCCTATGCCGAGGGTTTACTTTTTCTTTGCTGGAGCTTTCTTAACTTCTTTCTTAACTGGTTTC
>CAYGVV010000028.1:0-12374 GCA_964353395.1 uncultured Candidatus Bathyarchaeia archaeon
ATTTCTCATCCTTTGAAAGTTGATGTGAGAAATACCCCATTATCTTTAACATGACATTTATGTTCGCGCCAGCACTGGGAGTACGCGCCAAAGCAGAATACAAGTGAGTCTCATAACTCATCATTGTTTCACCAAGAGGTTTGTGTTCTTGGTTTGCCACCAACTTTCCCAAGATTCTTAGCTCTGTTTGATTGTAAGCCGTAAACAAGTATTTGTTATCTGATTGAAATTTGACCAGATCTCTGATTTTCCCAGATTTTTTTACTTCTCTAAAACTAGTTAAAGTGAAAAGTTTCGTAAGAAAATGTTCTCTTATCCTTGGATTAAGCAGGCGGCGCTCATCTTCAATTGCCAAATTTGGAAATTTCTGAAGAACTGCTCCCCCAAAGAAGCCAGGGGCTTTCTCTATTGACGAGACTTTTTCGATGCTTGGATAAACTTTTACATTTTTAAAACCACTACTCGGAGAGGCACTTTTGAGTATGAAACCGTCAACTGCAGCCAAAGAATCCAAGAAAGACTCCGAGACCTTTGTCATTTTGTCTGTGAAGTCGAAACCCGTCGCTGGTTGCAGGAGTTTTTTTTCTCCGTTTACTAATACTATTCTGACAGGGTCGCGGGGCACGCCAAGTCCTATTTCAACTTCTGGACAAACAGGGATAAAATTTACATAGGGCTTAAGTTTTTCCACAAATTCGCTAGCTATTATTTGGCCATTCCATCTAACAGGTTCGAAAGTAATACATTTTGAAACTACTACAACAGGTTTCGAGAATTCCCTCATCTAACGCCCTCGATATACTCTGAGTGGATGATTGAAAAAAGGAGAGATTTGTCTGTTTCATAAGTCTTCTTATCTCTGGCACTCCAGGCTTAGTATTCTTCAGTCCAGATTTCAAAATAGCTCCTTGGATGACTACAGACTGGACAGACTGCTGGTGCTTCGCTGCTTTCGTGAACGTAACCGCAGTTTCTGCACTTCCATTTGACGGGTGCATTCTTCTTGAAAACTGTTCCTTGAGTTACATTTTCGAGAAGCTTTAGGTATCTTCTCTCGTGGTAAGCCTCGACTTTGGCTATCGACCTAAAAGTTGCAGCCACTTCTTTGAATCCTTCTTCTTCAGCTATTTTCCCAAAGTTTGGATATAATGTTCCCCACTCAAATTTTTCGCCATCCGCAGAGGCCTTCAGATTCTGCGCTGTTGTTCCAATTATGCCGGCAGGGTAGGCAGCGTCTATTTGGGCTGTACCACCTTGCAAGTGTTTAAAAAACAGTTTTGCATGTTCCTTTTCGTTTTCAGAGGTTTCCTCAAAGATTGCTGAGATTTGCTCGTATCCTTCTTTTTTTGCTACGCTGGAGAAAAAGCTGTATCTGGTTCTAGCTTGGGATTCTCCAGCAAAAGCAGCGAGAACGTTCTTTTCAGTTTTGCTACCCTCAAACTCCATAATTTTCAACCCATCTTACTTAATGCATTCGGGCGAAAAAAGTTTTGCTATAGACGGCAACTTAGAGTACATGAACAGCTACGTTTTGTGTTTTTTGGTCATTTGCTTTTGAGATTGGAAAATCTAATATTTGCTTCCCCTAATCATTTGAATAAGGGAGGAGTTGTTTTGCCTCATGTTTGTTCTAAATGGTAAAGCTGCAATCGAGAACATTTTCAAAGAATTAAAACCGTTGATGATAAGAAACGAAAACAGCATTCTAAAAACCACGGATGTTTATCTTGAGCGCGAAAAAAATGCGATACTTATCGATTCATTAACTATTGATGCTGACAAGAAGACCGTTTTTCTTGCAATGATATCTAGAAGAAACGATGGAGTTGCCGTTAGGCTTTATCCAAAGATTGATGTTGAGAAAACAGAGGGCATTAAAAAGATAATAGTTGAATTAGCAAAACAGCTGATCGCGACATTTCCTGAGCTTACAGTAGGAGAAACAAATCTTGATAACTATCTGAAATAATTTGGTGCTCCACCTCAGCGCAGAGTATAATCATAAGGCTTTTAACCGTTCAAATTAAAGAGACAGCATCGCAGTTTTCAAATCCCTTATACTTGCCACTAGGGTAAAAAAAGCGCGGCGTACCAGGGCACATGAAAAGACACAGGGTAGTTTTTTCTCGAAGATGCGCAGGATCTGGTGCGAGGATTGCCGGTTATTCAGAGGCAGTTTAAGCAAACAGATGGTAAGTGGGGATATCGTGCACTAACTAGTCCCAGTCGCTAAACCTAAAGCTCTTAGCCATTCAAAACAAAAACCAATTAAAATCTGTGGCATATTTGCGTATTTTTGCCTGCCACCAACCAAAAGGGCAATTATGCGGCTTCAACCAGTAGGCGAAGTTTATTTTCGCTTTTCAGCATGTGCTCTTGCTATACTCGTGTAGAATTGACGAAAGTTCACTTGTCAACCTCAAAACCTCATGGTAACATTCAGACATAAAGTCAACATTGGGATTATCACGATCCAGAGCAGCAGACAATCCGTATTTCGGTTCCCATTGCCCTTTTCCCTTCGCTTTCACAGCCTCGATTGCCCTATCTTGCGACGACTTTATCTTTTCTTTTAGTTCGTTTGGCAATGTTGCCGTAAAGAACATTAATTCCCTGAAAGCTTTGTCGGGAGATCGATCTGTTTTGCGAGTTATCCTGTCAAGTTTATTGAAACATTCATAAAGAAAAGCATCATTAAAATTCAGAGTCCTCACATCTGAAGACTCTAGGGTATTCTCAGAACTTAGTGGTCCAAACTCAGCTAATCCATACAGGACGCTATTATTTGGCAACAGAACCTTCTTGATTTCACCGTTTTTGAAGGCGTCTTTGATTTTTCGGTAAGCTTGCCTCTCGTTAATAGCCATTTTTTGGGAAATTTGGGAAATTAGTTGCTTAGATTCTATCCATTTCCCGTGAATTTTTAGTATGTCAGCTACTGTCATGTTTGGCATACGTCAACAATTCAGCAAGTGTTCTACTTTAAGTTTTACGACTAAGAAGTCATGAATCGCGAAGTTCGATATGTTAGCAGAATAGCGCTAAGATTACAATCAGAAGAAAAAAGGGACCTGGAACAGCTAGTTCAGACTGGACTATACAGAAATTATAGCGACGCAGCTCGGGCAGCTCTCAGAGAATTTCTTTTGCGACACAAGGAGCAACTATCATGAACACCCAACACCTTTGGAAACATAATTCAGAACTGAGAATAGCAGCGCCCATGTTCTTAGAGCAAAACACCTCGCGAGCAAAGATTGTTACTACCGATTCCATAAGGTGCAGGTGTGGCACTTGGAACAGCAAATATCGTGATGTTTGCGCAGGTCGTGGGGAGGTTCTAAGCTAGTTATAACCATAGAGAAGCCGTTTAGCTTAGACATCGATATAACTGGCCAAACACCAATAGACGAAATGTCCGACAGCTACAAGAACGGATTCATGGACCGCCTGCGCAGCAAAACAAAATATCTCAACTCAGTAAAAAGTGGAATTGAAGACCTTAGCCGAAATAGCGAAATAGAAAACGTGATTTTGAAGGAGATTAACATAACAGTCTCCGCATACGATAACCATGTAGTAAAAACGGTGTTTCATGCTGCTGTTTCTGCTTACGCCTCGCCTCTTAATCTAGCATTAAAGTGCGAAAGCGGCAGTGGAAAAAGCTACACAACGATGGAAACAGTCAAGTTTCTGCCTCCTGAAGATGTGCTTTTTATCGGTTCTCAAAGTCCAAAGGTTATCAGTCACGAGAATGGGATTAAGAAAACTCCAGACGGAAAGCTGTTTGAGGAGATACCTGAACCCAGGAAACCTGAGAAACGCGACGAACCAGACACCTCAACGTTTACACGGCTTATGGAAAACTGGAAGGTTGATATAAAAAAGTATAGGGAAATAGAAAAAAGCTGTTACTATGAAGTGGACTTGAGAACAAAAATTCTCGTATTCTTAGAATCCGTTAACCTTGAAACCTTTAAAATGTTTAAAAGCACCATGAGCCACGACAACCCCGAAGGCATAGACCACAAATTTGTAGACGACAAAGGGGATGTCCACATAACGAGGCTAGTCGGCGCCCCGGTTATGATCTTTAACAGCTTAGACAATGCTTTTCTTTCTGAGTTTGCAACTCGCACGTTAAATGTGACGCCTAATACCTCTAAAGAAAAAATAGCCGACGCCATGCGCATAAGCAACGAAAGAAGCTGTTTCCCATGGAAATAGAGCAATCGCTTAAACAAAACGGTGATTCAAGAATACCTGCGGAAAGTGCGCGACAGCCTGAAAGCTGGGAACATAGCAACAGTTAACCCATTTTTGGGCGTAGCTGAAATTTTTAGCAAGACACAAACTCGGGACATGCGCGACTTCACAAAGTTTCTAGAAATGCTTCCAGTGTATGCTATGGTCAAGTTGTATCAGCGGCCCATCGTCATTATAGGAAATCAGCGTTTTCTCGTCCCAACTGTGCAAGACTTCTTAGATGCTAAAGCCGTTTTTGACAGTGTGGCAGAAACCACGAAGACGGGAACGGAGCAGCGAATTATTAGCTTCTATTGGGATTGTCTTGCAGATAAGACGACAGGCGCCACCGCAGAACAGCTGACGGAGCTATACAATCGGGACCGAAAACAGAAACTCAGCATACGCAGGATAAGAGAATGGCTAGACCGCCTAGTGGAAATAGAATGGGCAGATCCCCGTGAAGGCGAGCAAACCACTAAAGACGGATACGTTGACCGACAGAAAATAACCTATCACCCACTGAAACCGAAACGCAGCGGAAACAATGCGATTTACCCAAAAGCAGAAGATTTAAAGTCTAAATTGGAAATAGCCTTTGATTCATGGTTAAAAACTTGTGCGGAGGAATTAGTCTCCCAGCCAATTATGATTTTAGCCATAGACGGAACAGCAAAACAGCTTAATCTTGAAGAATTTGTGCAAGTTGTGAAAGGCGAAGGACCAGTTTTCACCGCACAAGTTTCTCAACCCCTTCCTGAGCTCATTATTGAAAACAAGCAAGAGAACAATGCGATTCAGGAAAACGCAGCGAATCCGCAGATTCTAATGTACAGTCGATTAACTCCTAATGAACCGCGGCAATGTGACGGCGAAAGTAAAGGCGGACAATGCCCGCATCTTGCTGAGTATGAAATGTTGAGCAGTGATAACCCGATTAAGCCTTGTTATTGTGAGGTGCACTTCAAGCTTACCAGGATTAGCTGCGCAGAAAACGGTTTTCGACTGGTTGAGAGTAAGACGGACCAATTCATGGAGGTTTCTGATGAGTAGCCAATCTACTGAGGAAATTGAGCATGAAGCTTATCCCGAGGGATATTCGGAAGTCTTGGCAGATTGCACTATTCTGGCGGCTAAACTCCTCAAGATAGCATTGACTGCGATTAGGGAGGACGCACTATAGTTGGTTGAGATTCTGGGAAAGGATAACTCCTCAAATTTCGTTCCTGCTGGATCGGAAAATGCGTTTACAGAGGAGTGGAGCAATAACCAAACGCCCTATCCCCCAAAGGAACCCCAACCTCTAACCTGCCCCGAATGCGGGAGCACAAAAATATTCAAGGATGGTTTTAGAGAACCCCCCTTAACCGATCAGTCAAATGAGCCTATTCAGCGATACAGATGCGCACATTATGGACACAGATTCAGCACACACCACCCTAAACAATCATTTAAAAAGGTGCTAACGAACAAAAGAAGCAGTCAAATAAGCGTAATCCAGCAGGATGCGAAAAATTTGGCTCCCACGCAAGAAATTAAGACTTGCGCGGAGAAAGGAAAACAATCACTAACAGAAAACGAAGTTAGAGCAGCACCACAAATAGAAAAGCTCCTAATTCAGCTAGAAAACGACGGAAGAAAACCCGGCACAGTAAGCAACTACCGAAAATCCTTAGCCCACTTGCTAAGAATAGGCGCAGACTTATTCGAGCCCGAGAGCAAAAAAGCAGCCTTAGCCAAATCCACCCTAAAAGACAGCACCAAGAAAACGGTCGCAGCGATACTAGACGTCTGGTTCGACTTCAACGGAATAAAGTGGAGACCACCAAAATACTCGGACGAACACGAAATTCCGTACATACCAACAGAGCAAGAAATAGACCTTTTAATTGCAGCGCTCGGACAAAAAATGGGTTGTTTTTGCCAGCTACTAAAGGAAACAGGCGCAAGATGTGGAGAAATAGCAGAACTCAAATGGTCCTCAATAGATTGGGCACAAAGATTAGTCAGGATTAAAGCTGAGAAAGGCAGCAACAGCCGAATCCTACCGTTATCCCCTAAAGCCATAGAGATGCTCTCATTGCTCCCAAGAATCAACAGAAACCCCGCAAGAAAAGAAATGATATTTGCCAACGCCGATGACATGAGAACTTGCTTCTTTCTGCAAAAAAGACGAATAGCGAAACGACAAGCTTTTCCTAATGTGATGCTCATCCATTTCCATACATTCAGACATTGGAAAGCAACGACCGAACAGCATAACACCAAAGACCCTTGGCACGTCAAAATGATACTTGGCCACAAGAGCATCAAATCAACAGAAACCTACATTCACATCGAAAAGATGCTATACCAAGGTAAAGCAAATGACCAGTTCACGGTAAAAGTGGCAGATACCTTAGAAGATGCGGTTAAGCTGATGGAAGTTGGGTTCGAGTTCCACGCTGAAATTGAGGGACATAAACTGTTCAGGAAAAGGAAATGATATAATGGATTATCCTAAAACTCAAGGGATTATTTCGCAGCCATTATACTTTAGATATTCAAAGTCGCTTAGGCTTACTTTCCCATTGTAGATGAGCCGCTTGATCCGAGGAAACTCCGTCTCCACAGCGTGGACCAGCCCCTTCACTGTCCCGCATACTTCAGCGTATGCCTCGTTGCTCCAGCGTTTGGTTATGTTTGCGTAGAGACAACGCCCACCGCACACGCCAAGAACGCTGCATTCCGTGCACGGAGCGTCGTTAACCAGCACCTTTCCAAGCCTTGACGGGTCTGCGCTGTTGATGTGGCCGAGATAGTATTTTTTCATTCCCCACATCGTCGGGCAGGGAATGATGTTGCCGTCGGTTTGTATTGCGTAGTTGATCCATCCGCCTCCGCAGCGGAGCAGGCTTGGCGCTTTGTCAAGCAGGAGTGAACTGGCAATTCCCAGCAGCGGATAAAGCCGCAGCACCATGCCTTCTGCCTCCATGTGGTCAACCCAGAGCCGCGCCAGCTTCTCCACGCCCGGCATGTAGTTTTTTTCGCTCCAGCGTTTGAAGTTGCGCCTTGTGTAGTCGTTTCCCCAGAAGCCCGCGTTCAGCTGCCAATGCACCGAAGAAAACTGGAATTCGCCGTTGTTTAAGAGCCATCGGATTTGCTTGTGTATGTCGGTTTGCTCCATCACGGTTACGCGGGCGATGAGTTCGCCTTGGAAACCGTTTTTCGCGATGAGTTTGAGGTTGTCTACGACTTTTCGGAAGGTGCCTTTTCCACGGTAATAATCCGTTAAAGATTCTTCGCCGTCGATGGAAACGAGGATGGTGTGGAAGCGGTTAACGTACTCAGGCTCTAAACGGTCCAGTAATAAGCCGTTCGTCTGCATCATGAAGTGCTTCGGCTTAACCGTGTCCATGATTTTTCTGAGCGCGTCGATGTTGAGGAGTGGTTCGCCGCCGTAAAAAGTCACCACGCAATCTGGGTCTTTCCCGCAGAACTCATTCAGCACCGCGAAGTCATAATTTGCCTTCTTCGGCAAAGAATAATCCAAATCGAAGTCGCCGAAATCCTCGTCAAAATCATCCATGGTTTCGCCGAAGCAGTACCTGCACTGCAAGTTGCATTCGGTGGTGAGTATCACGTGGAAGAACATGGCTCTATTGTGCACGGTGCTGGCTTAATAGTATTTTTCCGCTAACTTCCGAGCTTCCGCATCCTCAGGGCTTTCTTCAGGTTCTTCTTTTCCTTTTTCGTTTTCTCTGTCAGCTTTGTCAGGAGGTTTTTTCTGGCTTTTTTCAGCTTCCTTCTGCGCTTTCTTGAGGGCTTTCTCGGTGTAGCTCTTGAGGTCTCTGTCTTTCATGGTTTTTTCAGGCAGAGTCTCAGTGGCGTAGAATAGCGGCAAAACAGCCACAAACAGAAAGAAGGCAGCAAAAGGAAAAAGTGCAGTGGGAGGGAGATTATCGACGATCTGCTTGCCAAGAGTTAATCCTATTAACATGGACACAAAGAAAGGCATTGCGCCTAGGGCATAAAATTTGTCACTAGGCGAACTGTAACTCAGATCACCCCACAGAGTTAAAAGAAAAAGCACCAAAAGTAGCCCCCAAGCGGTACCCTCAAAAACCGCGCTAAAATACAAGCTACTTAGGCTTGTTGAATCTATCCCTCGCACCGCTGCCGAAAGACCAAGCATAACGAAACCAGTAATCGCAATTCGCTTGCGTCCTATAATATCTAAAAAGAACCCGCCCAAGATAGCAAAAATTCCAAGAAAAATTGTCTGGATTAGCAAACCAGTTTCAGCCGTTTCACCTACCAGAGTAGGTTGTAAAGGAACCAAGAAGTTCACGAATGAGAATAAAACCCATGGAACATAATATGCAAGAAAAGATCGTTGACTTAATACGATTTTGAAGGAATCGGCACCTCTCTTGAGTTCGATTCTTATTGATGACTTGACTATTAGAAAAAGAATGAGACTCGAAAGCCGCCAGATTGATAGAGCAATTCCAATTTCTAGTAAACTGAAGGGAACGGCCCCGAAAGCAAAAAAGCTAATTCCGCTCACCAGCATAACCATTCCGCCGACTTTCCCCCGATTTTCTATCGGTATAGAATCTGAGTAATTGCTCATGCATGAAGGCATTCCTATTCCAAAGGATACACCATACAGGAGAACAAGAGCCGCGGTAATAATGGGGCTTACACTATCTAATGCAAACAAAGTCACAGATGAAGCCACATTCAAAGTCATCCAGACTAGTAAGAATCTCGTCCGGTTGATTCTTTTGGCTAATGTAGAGCCTATTAGGGCTGAGAATATGAGTCCAGCAAAATGAATGCACCAAACCAAAACTTGGTAAGTTGGCTCAAGCAAGGGTTCCTCTCCCACCGACCCTATAGTGCTCTCTAAAACCGTCAGAATGGTGGCGTACCAAACAAAAGCGTTCGCTACTAGTATTATGTTGGTTAGTGTAATCTTAGACCCGATTCCGAATATGCCAAAGGACTGTTTTCCTAGCATCGCTTTCTGCTCATGGTCTTCTTTATTATGCATTTAGAAATAAGCATTTAGTATTCAGAAAGTAGATTCTGAGTCAGAATTGTGAATCCCTATATAAGGATTTCTATATATCAAGGGTGTATTACCGCAAATCTTTTAAAGCATATCTGTACAACAGATATACAGAAATAGAAAGGAGAAGGCTTCAAAATGAAAAGAGCAAAACCACTGCGACCAATAAGGAGATATTGGTACTAATCCCTATTTTCTTCCTTTATTTCCTCAAATACTGCCTTAAGTTCTAAATATCTTCTAGCGATGCTTGAAGTAATAGTTCTAAGCTCTGTTTGCCGTAGAATAGCGGGGATATTAGAGAAATCTCTTTTTCGACCCATTTTTTCATATCCATTATGAGTGCTCGGGTTTCTTTGAAGTCTATAGACAAATCAAGTATCTTTTCAATAGTATCCTCTGTCAGTTCCTTTTTAAGCAGTGATAGGATTTCCGTTCTGGTTGAACCATTTTTCAAAGCAAGTAAAATTGGCAGAGGCAGACATTCTTTTTCAATTCTGTTTTTGAGTTCGTCTGCTTCAAAGATATCTATAAACTCGTTCCTAAGAGTCATAACGACACCATAGGTCCGACCGTAGTGACTTAGTAGGGCAATCTCTTTCTTTGTTCCACCACCGAGAATTGAACCAATTCGAGTTGAGGCTTCTGCTGCTGCGGCTTTCTGTCTGATAATATCTAAATAATCTCCTCCAGAAATGTCCATTTTTCCTCTCAAACTCGCTTCCTTTGCCTCACTGCCACATATCTCAAAAAAAGCTCGCTTTACAGATTCCAAAACTCCTTGCTTTTGGTGTTTTGAAAATGGCGCGCATCCTTCATGGAGTACATACAACCCTTTTAGCAGGAGAGCGTCTCCAGCTAGTATAGCAATGTCCCTGCCAAACTTACCGAAAACCGTGGGATAAGGCTCCTTAATCACTGACTCGTCGATTATGTCATCATGTATGTCAGCTGCGCCTGCCAGCAACACTAAAGCAGCACCAATGTTGACAGTTTTTTCCACCTTTCCTCCAACCGCTTCACATGCAAGAGAGATAAGAGCTGGATGAAGAAAATCAAACCAGAATTCACCCATAAAATACTTTACAGCTTCATCCAGAGGCTCATATCCAGTGTCATCCAGCAAAGCAAGTTCTCTCGCTGTCTCCACAGCTTTCTGTCCTCGCTCCTGTATGAGATTGATTGCACGTTGCATCAGTTTTTCTTCAGGCGACATGAACATCAGATTCTATTTTGTAGCTGTCTTTGTATTTGTCTTTTTAGGTTACCTGTATCTGGGCGGAAGCGTAACTCTTAATAGCTGACGGGTCAATTCAACAGTTTCATGAGTTCCCTGAAGGAAATTGAGGAGAAATGGCGCGCCGCATGGGAAACCGCCCGCGTGTTCGAGGCAGACCCTGACCCGAAACGCGAAAAGGTTTTTGTGACTTTTCCTTACCCCTACATGAACGGACCCTTGCACGTGGGGCATGCTTTCACCGCCAGCCGCGTGGACGCTTATGCCCGTTTTAAGCGCATGCAGGGCTTCAACGTGCTGTGGCCTTGGGCTTGGCACTGGACTGGTCAGCCCCTGTTGGGGGCGAGTCAACGCGTGGCGAAAGGCGACGAAGCGTACATCCGTGTCCTGCGCGAAGTGGACGGCGTGCCAGAGGCGGAGCTCAAAAAGTTCGTTGACCCCTTGTACATGGCGCATTACTACACTAGCGAAGGGCGGCTGATTGCAAAGCGCATCGGCTTCTCGGTTGACTGGCGACGCGAATTCACCACGGTGCTGCCGACCTACCAGAAGTTTATTGAGTGGCAATACGCGAACCTGCGCGAGAAAGGCTACGTGACGAAGGGGACGCATCCGGTGGTGTGGTGCCCCAAAGACAAAAGCCCTACAGGCGACCATGACCGCCAAGTGGGCGAAGGCGTCACGCCCGAAGAATACGTACTAATCAAGTACAAGCTTGACGACCGCACTTTCTTTCCCGCGGCGACTTTCCGCCCTGAAACCATTTACGGCGTGACCAACATGTGGATTAACCCGGACGCCACGTACGTTGAAGCTGTGGTGAACGGCGAAAACTGGATTGTCAGTGCTGAAGCCGCGGAGAAGCTGAAAGAGCAGGAGCGCACGGTCAAGGTGAAGCGCGCGTTCAAGGGCAAAGAACTCATCGGCAAAAACTTCCAGAACCCCGTCACCAAAACATGGTTCCCCATTCTGCCCGGCTGGTTTGTGGACTCAAAGACGGCTACGGGCGTGGTTTACAGTGTGCCCGCTCACGCGCCGTATGATTGGCTGGCGCTGAAGGATTTGCAGGAGAAGCCTGAAGTGCTGGTGGAGTTCGGCGTGGACGCGGAGATGGTGAAGCAGATCAAGCCCATTTCACTCATTCGCGTGGAGGGCTACGGTGATTTCCCCGCGGTGGAGGTTGTGGCGCAGATGGGCGTCAAAGATCAGCATGATCCGCGGGCGGACGAAGCTACTAAGTTCCTGTACAAGAAGGAGTTTCACGGCGGCTTCCTCAAGGATAACTGCGGCGTTTACGCTGGGCGGACGGTGCGGGAAGCCAAAGACGCGCTCATAGGCGATTTCAAACGGTTGGGCTACGCGGACAGCATGTACGACCTGCCTGAATCCGTGGTGTGCCGTTGCATGACGCCTTGCATCGTGAAAGTCCTAAGCGACCAGTGGTTCCTCAACTACTCCGATGTCGAGTGGAAAGCCAAAGCAAAAGAAGCTGTGGCGCGCATGAAGATTTTCCCTGAAACCGCCACCGCGTATTTCCTCACGGTGATTGACTGGTTGAAGGAGTGGGCTTGTGCGCGGACGACGGGTTTTGGGACGCCGCTGCCGTGGGGTAAAGGCTGGATTATCGAGACCCTTAGTGACAGCACGGTTTACATGGCGTTTTACACCGTAAACAAGCACATCCGCCAGCAGAGCGTAAAGCCTGAAGTTTTAACGCGGGAAGTTTTCGACTACATTTTCTTGGGCAAAGGTAACCCAGCGGAACTCAGCACAGCAGGTTTAAGCGCGGAGTTGCTGAAGGAGATGCATACGGAGTTCTTGTACTGGTACCCGATG